>JAAYGY010000027.1 GCA_012735575.1 Clostridiales bacterium | reverse complement strand
TCTAAAATTCCAGAAAAATATCATATCTTTCGAATAGATATCATTTTTTACTCTGTTTCGTCAAAAAATTATATAAAAGTATATAATTTTACAATAATATTTGTAAACATTCCATAATTGTAAAGTTGACTTGTTCTATTAACGGGTATAAAATTGAAGAGAATATTTTGTCGAATTAAGTTTCCGGCTTTGCAGGATTCGACATGCTTATAGGGAGGAAGCCAGTTTGCACAAGTTTTTTAAGAATATAAGTATTATAAAAAAGTTAACTCTGGCCTATGTTTTGTTAATCCTAATTCCAAGTATATTTGTTACCGCGTCCCTTTATAGGGCTTCAAATAAACAGGTTGAACTTGAGATTAATTATATGAACAAAAATGTTCTGGAACAGGTTGCCTACAGCATAGGCACCAATGTCCGCCTAATCGAAAATATAGGAGAGGGTATTCAAAACCAGTCTAGGATATCGGAATTCTTTCAAATAGCGGATTTTGCTAAATACCCCTTCTATTTTGATGTGTACCGTAAGGAGATTCTGCCTGTAGTCAGCAACACCATCCAGATCCAGCGGTTAAATTTTAAAAATATCAGCGTCTTCTATAATAATAGAAAGATCCCTGAAGGCTATGATTTTTTCTATCGTGATGACCGTTTGGCCCATCTTACCTGGATACAGGATTTCCTTAAGAGTAAAGACCAAAAACGATGGTTTCTCCTTACTAATGAAGAAACCCAGGAATACAGCGGGACAAAAAATCCCCCGGGCAGCAGTCCTTCCATGCCCATATTATTTGTCCAGAAGCTTCATACAAATTTAGGCAAATATTTAGGTTTTATAGTTATTGAAGTCAGCCCCCAGGATCTTTTTGTTGCCCTGGAAGAATCCATCCATCATTCAGTGGATTATTTTCTTTTTGATTCCACCGGCAGGCTTATCTGGGGCAGACCTCCTACAGGAGCAATATCAACTATTACAAAACAAACCTCCCCTGCTGTTACTGGTGGAACTGTATATGTGGAAGATCAGCTGTATATGTATCAGTTGCTGGATCCTTTAGGTATATATCTTGGCCTTGTAATTCCTCATAAAAACCCGATCCCTTTTTATATGATATCCGGTCCAACCATTATCTTCATAATGGTACTGCTGGCTTCTTTGTTACTCTTTTATATTTTTCTTAGAGGAGTTTTTAAAAAATTTAATCGAAACCTTGAAATTATGGACAGGTCAATTAAAAGCGGCTTTAATGAACGGATAGAAGTAGATGGCACTGATGAATTGGCCCAGATATCGGATAAGTTTAACCTCCTGCTTGATAAAATCAGCATGCTGATAGAAGAAGCCGTAAAGCGGGAAACTGCCCACAAGGATGCCCAGCTGAAAGCTTTACAGTATCAGATAAACCCTCATTTTATATATAATACCCTGGATATTTTCTCAGGAAAGCTTGAACTGGAAGGCAATTTTGAAGTATCTGAAGCCATAACTGAATTTGGACAGATTATTAGATATAATCTTAGGGGCAAGAACATTTATGCCAGCATCAGTGATGAGATCCAGTATGCATTAAGCTATTATAAACTACAAAAGCTAAGATACGGCGACAGGCTTAATATGAATATTGAGGTGGTCCCTGAGATAGAAAAGCTGCCTATTATTAAGCTAATCCTGCAGCCTTTAATTGAAAACAGTATTATACACGGGCTAAAGCATCCCGATGGCAAGATCAATATAAATGTGAGATTCTTTATGGATTCCTCACAAAGACTGATTATACAGGTGGAGGATGACGGCCTTGGGATTTCACAAAGGCGTCTTGTGCAAGTTAATAGCCTCCTTGGAAATAAAAGATCTTCGTCCAGTATAGGATTGGCAAACCTAAGTGAAAGACTAAGACTTTTTTATGGAAATGATAGTAGACTGGAAATTAAAAGCAAAGAAAATGAATATACCCTTGTAACTATTAGCATCCCAATAACAGGTGAGTAATAACCGGTAAGGAGGAATAAGCTTGTACACTCTTTTAATTGTAGATGATGAATTAATCATCTGCGAATCCCTTAAGTCCAAGATTTCCAGGCTGGGCTTTAGTGAGATTGGGGAAATTATAACCTGTACCAGCGGTGAAGAGGCCATATCTATCTCAAAAAAGATAAAGCCACAAATTGTTATAACAGATATTAAAATGCCCGGCATGAATGGTATTCAGCTGATACAGGAGTTATCTACCTTTTTGGACCCTGCCTACTTTTTTGTTCTCAGCGGCTATGATGACTATACCTATGTCCGTGATGCCTTCCGTCAGGGAGCCATTGATTACCTCCTAAAGCCTGTTAGACTTAAGGATTTAAAAAACAGCATGGAAACTGCTATAAGTAGCCTAAAGTCAACTATGGATTTATCTAATCAGCAAAAGGGTGATAGCTATGATATCAGCCTAATGATTAACGCTTTAATAAATCCTGAAAATCTGGCTACCCATATAAGAAGGCAAACGGAGGATCTTTTAACTGACTCCCTGCCCTTTTCTTACTTTTATGTGGGCCTGATAACATTCAATGTAGATATTGATAAGTTAGACAAAGATGAAATAAAGGATACTGTATGTGGCTTTATAGACAATTTGAAGGGTTCAAGCTCTGACTTTCATATTTTTTATTCCCTAACTCCGGCAAACTCTATACTTCTTTTAATTAATGTAGCCCCAAGCCTTGACCATACCACCATTACCCGGGCTATGGAATCCCTGCTGGCCTACCTTCATGACAGCCTTGGGCTGGCTAATGTAGGGGGCTTAAGTAGCAGGCATAACAGTATCCAGCAGCTGAGTCAAATGTATAGGCAGGCTAATTTTGCCCTTGCAACAAGACTTTTACATGGCTACAGTAAACTCTATAATTATTCCTCTGAGCCAGATAACAGCAGCATGGTAATAGATTCCCAAATCCAGTTTCAGCTGGAAGTACTGCTGGATAACCCCAACCTGGTCCTTATTTCAAGGTTTTTCCAGGAGTATCTTACGGTGGAATATCTATTGTCTCTTTCCGTCCATGAACTTAAATATCTTTACGAGCATATTATCTCCAGGATCCAGACCTCAATAGACAGCAGTTTTAATTCTGAGCTGCTAAAGGATCCACGGGATTTCTTTACCTTTAATTCATTAGACCAATTTAGAAGCTATATAAGGGACTGCTTCTATGAATTCCATAAGCTGTTTATGGAATCATACTCCGGGGAAAAGACCATAATAGATTTGGCCAGGCAGTATATAGAAGAAAACTACAACAAAAAGATAACTCTGGCCGATCTGTCCAGCATGTTCTCGGTAAGCTATACCCATTTTAGCACCCTCTTTAAAAAAACTACCGGAAGCACCTTCTCGGAGTACTTGCAAAAAGTCCGAATGGAAAAGGCCTGTGAGCTTTTAAAAAACCCACAGAACCGTATCCAGGATATAGCTATAGAAGTAGGCTATGATAATGCCTATCATTTTTCCAGAGCTTTTAAAAATTATCTGGGGGTATCGCCTAAGCATTTCCGAGAGGGAGGAACAGGCAATATGTAAAAACACTGGAGCCTTATCTATACTCTTCGGACAGGCCACATTTTTTCATCCTCTACAACGCTGCCCCTATTTGAAACCAAGACATCAGGAAGGTTTCGCTCCTCTATCCTTGATCCTTAAGGGTCTTCCCTCCAGAATGTATATATCATGGGCAAAGCTTAAGGCTTCATCCATATCATGGGTGACAAAGATAACGGTTCTTTTATCCTGGTTCCATAGCTTAAGGAAGGACTCAATAAGGCCTGTTTTAAGTTCCAGATCCAATCCCTTAAAAGGCTCATCCATAAGCAAAATATCAGCAGGATAGGCAAAAGCCCTTGCTATGGCCACCCGCTGCTTCATCCCACCGCTAAGCTGGCGGGGATAATAATGGGCGTATTCCCTTAATCCCACCATATCCATATACTGGTTTGCAATTCTTTCCGCCTCATTATCATCATATCTGGACTCCAGAACAAATTTTATGTTTTCTTTGACCGTAGACCAGGGAAGCAGTCGGTCCTCCTGAAAAATGTAGCTAAAAGTCTTTCCTTCCAGCCCTTGGATACTGCCACTTTGGTATTCTTCCAAGCCGGCTATTATATTTAAGAGGGTTGTTTTTCCGCAGCCCGATGGGCCAAGGATCCCTGTTATCTTCATCTCCTCCAGGGTCATATTAAAGTTTTGACAGACTATTAGATCTCCGTAAGACTTGTACAAATTCTTTATCTTAATTGCCATATTCCTACATCCTTAAAAGCCTTTTCTTTCTATTTTTCCTATAATATATTTAAACAGGTATTCAAAGGCAAAACTCAGTATTATAACTATACTGGTCCAGGCAAACAGCTCCGATGACTCTAAATACACCTTTGCACCATAAAGGTTGCCCCCAATGGAAAACTTAGGGTTGCTAAGGACTTCGGCAGCCACAGTAACCTTCCAGCCTATCCCCAGGGCAGTGGTAATACCCGCTATAAGATAGGGGGTAACAGAGGGAATATAGATTCGCCTGATTATAAGCCCCTTGTTTACCCTATATACCTTTGCCATCTGCAGCAAATCCCTGTTAACCTGCCTGATGCCTTCCACAGCATTGGTCCATATAATGGGAAAACACATTAAAAAGCAGACAAATACGGGAACCCTGCCTGACTGAAACCATATCAGGGCGATAATAATAATGGACATGACAGGAGTGGATTTTACGGCTATTACCAGTGGGTTTAAAAGCTCATATAAAAATTTGATTAACCCGCACATAATTCCTAAAATAATTCCCCCCAAGCAGGAGATTATAAAGCCTGCCACCACCCTAATAAAGGTCATGGCTATACTATACCAGAACTTGCTTGTTACAGACAGCCTCAGCAATGCCCTTACCGTATTTAAAGGAGAAGGGAGATAAACCTCCCTGCCTATGACCAAAGAAGCTATCTCCCATATTGCAATCCAGAATATAACAACCAATAGCCTGGCTGTTTTTTTATTTTTTAATATAGTAGAAATCTTCACCTGGCAGCTCTCCTCCTACCGAAGCTGGATTTAACTCAAGTAAAATCTTTAAAAATTCATTCATGGGGCTTTGGGCCTTTTCCCCGTCCAGAAAAACAATGTTACACTTTGGAATAGCCATCTGCGCCAGCTTACCGTTGGGCAGTATCCCATGTTTTTCAATAAGCTGACCAGCCTCTTCTTGGTTTTCATTAACCCATTTTACAGAATTCTCATACTGGGTTAGAAAATCATTAAGTGCATTGGGGAAATTCTCGGCAAACTCCTTTTGTACCACAATACAGCCCATGGGCAGGGGATTGGTCCCCCCTACAACCTTTTCCCATTCCTCAGTTATATCCAGTGCTATCCTAACATTTTCGTTTTTCATCATGGCCGAAGTTACATGGGGCTGAGGCAGCAAAGCTATTTGGGCATCCCCTGCTGCAACAGCTGCGGCAAGATCAGCGTGCTGCATGGAAAAGTCAAGCTCCACATCCTTTTCCGGGTCAATACCATGTTCCTTTAAAAGGTACTGAAGAATAAAATCAGGCGTAGCCCCTTTACCGCTAACATTGATCTTCCTGCCCTTTAGATCTTCTATACTGTTTATCTCATTGCCATCTTCCAGTACATACAATACTCCCAGGGTATTGATGGCAGCCAACTGTATCTGCCCCTCGGTTTTATTATAGATAACCGATGCCATATTGGTTGGAAGTGCCGCAATATCCACCTCACCGTTTATTACCTTCCCCAGCAGCTCATCCGGAGCACCATAGGTGGAAAACTCGTATTTACTATCCTCATCTGCCTCGGCATCCTCCATCAGCTTTGCCATGCCCATTCCTGTGGGACCGTTTAAGGCTGCTATCCTGACAGTTTCAGGTGTCTTTCCCTTATTGCCACTGCCGCAGGCCGGTAAAACCATCAGGGATACTGCTAATATCATTATTAATATTATAAACTTACTTCTTTTCATATGTACATCCTCCTACAAAAAAGATAGAGGCAGATCATGCCTCTTATACCTTGTGATTATAATATTATCATTCTTTTGCAGGGAATGCAATTATATATAATATTCTACTTTTTGTCCTGCTTATATCCTGCTTTTTAGTGTTTTTATCATGTTCTTTACCTGGGGTACAAAGGATACTACAAGACATATAATGGTTTCTGTACCAATGATAAGAAGGTTTACAAGTATTGAATAGAGTATTACATTCATTCCCTCAGGTGCATACTGGCCGAAAAATACTACGCCTGACAGGAAGGAAAAGAAAAAGCGAGCAAAACCCCCTACAGCTATACCCTGATGAATATTTTTGAAGTAGCCGGCAATACCCAGTGCTGCATAGGCCAGAATATAGTCCAGCAGTACCTGTACCCAGTGTACTATAAATGGGTCCTGAATAAGGTTTAAAAGGCCATAGGCTGCTCCTGCGGTAATCCCTGCCTTGGCTCCG
This sequence comes from Clostridiales bacterium, assembly GCA_012735575.1. GTDB lineage: Bacteria > Bacillota > Clostridia > Caldicoprobacterales > UBA3941 > JAAYGY01. The sequence goes on along the minus strand of JAAYGY010000027.1, from coordinate 2,494 downwards.
AAAAAGTGTGCAAAGACAAAGAGGGGCAGCATACTGGCAGGGGTTATAGAGCCTCCCTGGGGCCATCTGTATAGCCTTAGGTAGGACAGTACAAAGGATACTGATATGGACAGCCCTGCATATACTATAATTTTGGCATTGAATCTTTCTGTTTGCTTTTTAGATACTAGAAGATATATAATAAACGCCAAAATACATGCTATTAGTATAGCAATTGTTACAGGTTTTAGCTCTGAAAGCTTTGAAAAAACAGACTGTAGATATTCTAAAACTGACATAAAAACACCCCCTTTCAAAAAGCGGTAAGTACACGCATTGGGGGGATAAAAAAGATAAACGCAAGCTGTTTTTGCTTGCGCATAATGAACCATCATTATGCGCTTCCCTACGTTGGAATTACCCTACAGGTTCAAAGGGTCGGCGAATATATCACCTTCTCAGCCATAATAGCTCCCCTAGCGCATGTACTCGTTTATATTTGATTGTATACTATATAATAGTCAAAAATTATGAGTTTGTCAAGCTTTATAAGTCCTTGATAAAGCCCTATAAAGATGTTATATTTACATTTAGTGATATTACAAAATTGAAATTTTAAAAAGAGAAGTGTTAAACTAAACTGCTGAATCGAGGTGGAAAAATGGGAAAATATAAGCCTAACTACATAGGGATAGCCCAAATTTGTTTGGCTTTCCGAAATAAACTTTAATAAACTTACCATTCCTCACACCCCTTAATCCTTATTCTCCTCACTAAAGGTGGGCTTTTTTTGATTATATACAAATTTTACGGGTACAAATAACTAAATATTAATTTTTACTTATAAATATAAAAACTACTGAAGAGGGGTGTGGTCCATTTTGATGTGGAAAGATAGCTACAGTATTGGGGTAGATTTAATTGATGAACAGCATAAGGAACTTTTTCACCGTGTATGGGAATTTGCCAGGGTAATAAGAAGCAGCGAAAACTGGGAGGACAGGCTGGAACAGGTTAAGGAAACCATGGACTTTATGAAAGATTATGTCATAACTCATTTTAATGATGAAGAAGAATATCAGGAAGAGATCAATTATCCAGACATAGAAATACATAAACAGGCCCATGCAAAATTCAGGGAAGGAATTAATCAATACGTAGAACTCTTTGAAAAAGAGGGTCTCACCGAAGAGAAGATCCAGGAGTTTGGGGGCAAACTTATGACCTGGTTAATTGTACATGTGGGGAAAATGGATCAACTAATTGGAGAATTTGTAAGAAGCCAAGGAGGACAAAATAATGAAAGTTGAATTTGTTAACCCATTCTACAAAGCAACAAAGGATATTTTTAAATTAATGCTGAATATTGATCCCCAGAGAAAAGATTTAAAGATTTTAGAAGATATGATTCCAGGCAGAGAAGTCAGCGTACTACTAGGAATAACAGGCCATCTACAGGGCGGCGTTATGTTCAGCTTTCCTATGCCTATGTCCCTTGATATGATTAAAATAATGTCCGGTATGGATATTAATATAATAGACAATTTTGCATCTTCTGCCCTGGGCGAAATTGGAAACATTATAGGCGGTAACGCTTTAACAGAGCTTTCAAAACACAATTTAATCTGCAATATTATTCCCCCACAGGTTTTTGTAGGCGAACATCGATCCCTGTCTTTAGCCAATCAAAAAGCCCTGCTATTGACCCTTACTACCTCTATAGGCGAGTTTGATTTAAGCGTTTTTCTAAAAACGGGACAGTAACACTGTCCCGTTTTTTCTGCCTAATCCACTTCAAATTCTAAGACCTTGCCGGTATAGGCATCTATTTCAATTTCATATTTTTTACCATTTCCCTTTATCTCTAACTTGTATTCATCGTCGTCCAGCTCAAACTCTGTAATCTTTCCTCCATTTGTTAGCTTGAGAGCAATGGTTTTGGCCTGATCAGCTGTTATTCTTTCCCTTCCTGCACCATCTCCATCGTCCCAGTCATCATCTTTATCATCATCCCAATCATCTCTATCATCCCAGTCATCATCTTTATCGTCATTCCAGTCGTCTCTGTCATCTATTTCAAGCTTTATAATCTCTCCTGTATAGGCATCGATTTTAATCTCATACTTTACTCCATCTGAAAGTATGTCTACCTCATACTCAGGTCTATCATCATGGTCATAAAGATCATCTAACTCCAGCTTAATTACCTCACCCTTTACCTTTTCAAGAGCTATTTTTTTAGCTTCATCTCTTGAAATTATGTCTTTTCCTTCTATTTTTTTACCTTCTATGTTCCTTCCTTCCACTACTTTATCTATATCTCCGGCTGCTACTTTAAAGAGCTTTTCAAGGGGGATATTATTCTCCCTGCTAATGCGTATAAACTCTTTTACTGTCATGGAAGCAATATCGTCTGCTGTTAGAGTATTATCCATTTGCTGAAGCTTCTGTGCTGCCAGCTGTACCCCTGTCTGCTTTTCACTCTTATTACTCCTGGCTATGGCCTGATTGAGTA
>JAAYGY010000026.1 GCA_012735575.1 Clostridiales bacterium | reverse complement strand
TATTGAAACTGTTGATTATAGTTTGAAATTAGAAAATTTAAATATAAAAAGTATTGTCGAAGAAACCATTATAAATCAATACGATAAATTTAATGAAAAACAAATAGTGCCAGATATTCAAATGCCTAAAGGAAAAGTTAGTATTAAAGCAGATGAATCAGCTATAAAAAGGGTTATAGAAAATCTTGTCTCTAATGCTATAAAATATTCATATAGAAATATAGTTATAATCCTTGAAAAGTCGAAAACAACGGTAAATTTAACTATAAGCAATGATGTGGAAAATTTAACAGAGAAGGATGTTGAGTTATTGTTCGATAGATTTTACATGGCAGATCAAACTCGCACAGGAAAAGGAACAGGATTAGGCCTATCTATTGCAAAGAGTTTAATGGATAAAATGAATGGAAAGCTTTCTGCTGAATTAAAGGATGAATACTTATATATGAAGTGCAGTTGGGCACAGACGGATAATAAATAAGCTTACTTATTAATCATTAATTGGATATGAAGACTATATGACTACAATATTTACTAGTTTTGCACTTGGCTGTTTCCTGGTTTACTTCCATAATAAAATATATTGAATCCGATTGCCTCAAAGTATGGTTGGCATGATTTAACCATATCTTCAGAACCTGCAGTCATAATCGATAGGGTACCAGCTTGAGCACCTGAAGCGCCACCGCACTGCCTACCGTTGCACTAATTAAGATCAAATCAGTTTCTTTTTCAACTCTTTTACCTATTATTTTAATAAGTATCAAATAATCTATCCGCTGAAATGATTGGTAAAAATATCTTCTTTTATGATAGATGAAACTCTTAGTGTCTTTGTACATTTTTATATTTGCCTAAAATAATGACGCAAAAGATGAGAGAGAATCTATGTGAGTTTTAGGACGAGAACAAAAAAGATTGTTTCGGAAATGCATTTTTTCTCCATATATATATAATGATGCTATTAAGGAAAATGTAATTAAAACTATATACTATTCCCTGGGAGCCTATATCCTAATGGGGATTTTTTCTCATTTGCTTCTTTGGTCAGTAAAAAATGATAAAAAACAATATTGCATTTTGCTAATATTTTTGTTAATACTGGTTATGTTGGATTCCCTATTCTTGATGCAATGTATGGACCTGAGGGCATTGTTTATGGTAATCTAAAAGTACAAAAAATGGTCACCAAAAATACAAAAAAGTAATTGCCAGTAATGCTGCTGAATACACATGCTGACCCGGATCACATTTCAGGGAATGAGGGTTTTGATTATTGCTATATGCATCCTAACGAGGAGGATGTTTACAGGGCATATGGCGGAGCAGGAAGTATTTTGCCTGTAAAAGATAATGACATCATAGATATTGGAAACCGACCGCTGAAAATTATATTCATACCGGGGCATACTCCTGGCAGCATAGCTGTACTGGATATAAACAGCAGGGTGCTTATTTCAGGAGATTCCGTTCAGGATGGAAATATTTTTATGTTTAGGAAACACAGAAATTTGTCCCTGTATATTGAGAGCCTGAAAAAGTTATCCATGTATACCCATGAGTTTAACATCATATATCCGTCGCATGGTTCGTTCCCAGTTTACCCGGAATTAATAACAAGCCTTATTGAAGGTGCCGAGCAGATTATTAATGGAACTGCTGAAGGTAAGGTTGCTGATATGTTCGGTACACAGGTAATGCTATATAAATATCCGTATGCCGGTTTCTTGTGTGATATTCCTGAAGGCAAAAAGTAAAGTATAGTCAGTGAATCTTTCCTGGGATTACAGGAAAGCTAATAAATAAAACAAAGTCACGCGCTCAAAGCCGCGTGGCATATCTTTTTCGAAGCGAAATTGACAGAATTGACATTTTGCCTGAAAAACCGCAACATCCACTTTCAAAAAGAGTATTCCCATACAAGCAAGCCTGTTTGCCACTTTGGCATAGTAAGATTTTACAAAAGTCTTAAGGAATCCAGATCTTATGGGTACAGTGCATCTTTAAAAAGGAAACATATTATGGTTTTAAGCTTCACTTTATTATAACTCTAACTCTAGAGTGTTATCTAACCGACTTTTTATTAACTTCAGCAAATATAGAAGATCGTGAATCATTACGGGATTTACTTGCAAAGCATAATTTCCTAACTATACTGGGGGATAAGGGTTATTTTAATAAGGATTTCAGCGATGACCTTAAGCTGGAGAAAAACATTGATCTCATACCTATAGTTTGTACAGGTTAATCTAGCACAATAGGTTAATTTTAGTTTTAAATATATAAAAATAAAGTTTTAGTATTGATTTACTAAAGATTAATTGATATAGTACAAATAAATACACTTGTGTAAAAATCTGCCTTTTAGACAACTGATTGGCAGTTGGTTGGATTATTCATTATTGAAAAGATAAAAGAAACTAATCCATTAATAACACAAGGAGATATTATTATGCGAATTACATTTATAGGATCAAGTCATGGTATACCAGAACCTAACAGAAAATGTTCATGTACAATGGTCGAAATTAAAGGTCGTTACTACTTCATCGACATGGGTACTCCGGCAATTGACCATTTAGTAACTGCAGGTATTCCTATCGATGCTGTAAAAGGAATCTTTATTACACATATGCATGGCGACCACACAAACGGCCTTATTCACTTTGTTGACCTTATCAGCTGGTATTTCAAAACTTCAGATCCTACAATCTTCTTACCAAATATTGAATGTATAAAGATAATCGAAAATTGGCTCAAAGTAAATCAAACTTCGCCTCGCGAATTACACTATGAAGAGGTTCAGCCAGGAGTGATTTATAATGACGGTTGCTTAAAAGTAACTGCTATACAAACCCTTCATTCCGAGCGCTCTTATGCATACTTCTTAGAAGCAGAAGGAAAAACCATTTTATTTACTGGTGATTTAAAACATCCTGATAAAGATTTCCCTTTAATTGCAAAAGAACGTGAAACAGATTTGATTGTTTGCGAAGGCGCTCATTTCTACGCAACAGACTATCTGCCCCATTTGCGAGAATGCAAAACAAAGTTAATATATGTTAACCATTATCAAAGCAAGAAGATTCCCTCTATTCTTCAACTTGCTGAAGATATGGGAGATATACCTGTTAAACTGGCGTATGATGGAAGGGAAATTATACTATAAAAGAAGTCTCAACTGACATTGCAGCTCATTTTATTGTTACGTTGGAGTAAGCCAAACAACATAGTGGATATGTTCCCGCGAAGGGCGGTTTCTGAAAAAACGGCCAAAAACCCATTGACAAGTATCCATATACGGATATTTAGGAGGTAAGAAATATGCAATACGCAATAGAATTATATTTTGATAAAGTAACGGAACAGAAGCTTTTTAATTTGGCTAAAAGAGTAGCAGATGAAAATTTGAGTACAAAATTTTTGGAATGGAAAACAAGACCACACCTTACATTAGCTTGTTTTAATGATGTGGATGAAGAAAAATGTATTAAACTATTAAAAGAGTTTGCTAAAAGTCATAAGCAAATGCCTGCATATATTGCTTCTGTAGGAATGTTTACTGATACAAAGACTATTTTTGTATCGCCTATGATGAATAGTAGTATGTTTCAATTTCACCGAGAATTACACGAATATCTAAATGATTTTGATAAAAAAGGTTGGGAGTGGTATTGTCCAGATCGTTGGGTTCCACATTGCACCATAGCTCTGACTCGTGAAGATGAGGATACTGTTTTTTACAAGGCTAGTGATTTAATATTGCATGAGTTTGAAAAAATGTATGGCGAGTTCGTTTCGATAGGGCTAGTAAAAATAACATTTCCTGTCGAAGAAATATATACTATTGAATTAGATAGATAAATTTTGTTAATGCATGAAATAGGGGCCAGTTCTATGTCTTGGTACATCCATATTCCCCAAAATATGCTGAACGTAGAAACAGTGAAATTGGTTATAATCAATATATACCAGATATGATGTTATAAAGGTCCAACAGGCGTAATCTTTGTAGATATATTCCCTTGAACGGCGATTTTTCAAAATCAATTCAAACCCATTTACATATTTCGGAAGAATATTATTTGGATTTGTCCTCATTATTGAGAAGGTAAATATGTATATGTATCCTTGAAAAGCCTGGTAGGTGATGATTTTAGGATGATAGATCCATCACGATTCGGTTATCCCGTCTCTGATGTACCATCTCAACCAACACCGGAAAATCAGGCAAAAGTATTTTTAAACTTACTAACGCAATAAAAGATTTTATAGAGAAAACCAAGTAACCAAGGGGAGGGAGCTTTGAAAAGCTTTATCCAGGAGTTTAGCGGAGAAGGTGTATGATTATAGTATAGGAATTATGATGAAAAATCTTATTAACAAAGTGTATAATAAGAGAGGGAGTATATTTTATGAACAATATAATAAAAACTTTGCAAGACAAAGATGATAAAAAAGCATATGCTCTTTTTAAGGAAATTGGATCAAGATCGGCTGCATCAGGTGAATACTATATTCCTTTTTTGATGATTTTTTGAGACTTTTGGATGCCAAGAGTTCATATGTAAGAACTAGGGGATTTGTATTATGCTGTGCTCAGGCCAGATGGGATGAAAGGGGGAAGCTACAAAAGGCACTACCAGTTATGCTTGCTTTGCTGCATGATGATAAACCAATAGTGGTCAGACAGTGCCTTGCGGCTTTGCATGAAGTGGTTTTATACAGGTCAGAATTGAGGGAAGCAATAAAGGCTGAGTTAGAAACAATGGACTTATCAAAGTATAAGGATAGTATGTCTCCGTTGATTAAGAAAGATATGGATGAACTTTTAAAATTGATTGATTGGTAATTCTGACTGAGTTTATGATGTTGGAGAAGATGGGAGTAGAAAATGAAAGATTTAGTTGGGTTTGATAATTTGCCATCTGAGATAGTTGCACAGTTAGATAATGTTGTGAACATTTGGAAAAAGCATTTAGATACTCAATTGGTTGGCGTCTATCTTCACGGATCAATTGTGCTTAACGCTTTTGTACCTAAATCCAGTGATATTGATTTATTAATTGTGATTGAGGATTCTTTAGATATCACAACAAAATTAACTATTGCCAAAGATATTATTGAAATTGATGGTAAGCCTTGTCCTCTTGAAATGTCAGCAGTTCGCTTAAGTGATGTTAACCCATGGAAAACACCAGGAAACTGTGTGTTTCATTATAGTGATTTTTGGAGAGACAGATATCTTAAAAGACTGTCTAATCCAAATGTAGAATGTTATGTTGTTGATAATGAATTCCCTGATGCTGATGTTACCAGCTATATTAAACTAATTTGTCAGTGTGGAATTGTTTTGTACGGTCGAGAAATTAAGGAAGTCTTTTCAGATTTTTCTGATGAGGATTTCTGGAAAGTAATAAGCGCAGATGTAGATAATTACAGTTTCCATGATTACGCACCAAGATACTTGGCAAGCAATATCCTCATTTTGGGAAGAATACTGTCTTTTAAGGAAATCAGGAGAATATTATCTAAGTACGATGCAGGATTATGGATGTTTGATCGTGTTCCTGATGACTTAAAGTATTTGCCGAAGACTGCTATGAAGATGTGGTATGGAGGAGAACAACATGATTTCCCGGAAGATGATTTGGAGAGACTGAGAAAATACATTATTGAGGAGATTAAGAAATAAACTTAAGTTTACGGTTCTATCATGTTACATCCTAATTCACATTCTCTCTTGAAACACAGGTACAGTAGACTTCATATAATAGATAACAGGCATTTTCCATTGGGTTGAGAAGACAGTATAGATGTAAATTATGAATATATTAGTCTTCCATCTATTATTTATATGTATTTTAGGTTGAAGTATATAATATAAAGCTTTAGTATTGATTTGCTAAAGTTTTATTGGTACAGTAAAGATAAGTATAATTGTGTAATAATATACCTTTCACAGAACTGATTGGCAATTGGTTGGATTGGCCATTATTGAAAAGATAAAAGAAACTAATCTAAAATTTGATAAAATTTAATAAAACTTAATTTATTACATAAGGAGATGTTATTATGAGAATTACATTTATTGGATCAAGTCACGGTATACCAGAACCTAACAGAAAATGTTCATGTACAATGATCGAAATCAAAGATCGTTACTACTTCATCGATATGGGTACTTCAGCAATTGATCACTTAGTAACTGCAGGTATTCCTATCGATGCTGTAAAAGGAATTTTCATCACACATATGCATGGCGACCACACAAACGGCCTTATTCACTTTGTTGATCTTATCAGTTGGTATTTCAAAACTTCAGACCCTACAATCTTCTTACCAAATACTGAAAGTGTGAAAATAATAGAAAATTGGCTTAAAGTAAATCAAACTTCGCCTCGCGAATTACATTATGAAGAGGTTCAGCCCGGTGTGATTTATGAAGACGGTTTCTTAAAAGTAACTGCTATACAAACCCTTCATTCCGAGCGATCTTATGCATACTTCTTAGAAGCAGAAGGAAAGTCCATTCTATTTACCGGTGATTTAAAACATCCTGATCAAGATTTTCCTTTAATTGCAAAAGAACGTGAAACAGATTTGATTGTTTGCGAAGCTGCTCATTTCACCGCAACAGACTATCTACCACATTTACGGGAATGCAAAACAAAATTAATATATGTTAACCATTATCAAAGCATGAAGATTCCTTCAGTTCTACAACTTGCTGAAGATATGGGAGATCCCCCTGTGAAACTGGCGTATGATGGAAGTAAAATTATATTATAATACAGCTAATACCTATAAAAACTGCAATTGATCTGTTGACACGAACCAAAAAGCTATAAAACTTAGACCAGACATCAATCTAATTACCTCGATCTATGTTTAGTGCATAACATTAATATCAAGGATGCAAGTCTTGTTTTTACTGGAATTGTGGGATTTCATTAACTAGTCTATTACATCAAAAGCGCCAGAATGATTACATAGAAGGATATAGGGATTGTATCCGGGGTTGAAGTAGAGTTCAAGATTTGGTAGAGTTCACAGGTTAGGTAATGTATAGTTGAGGAGAAAGGGTAGATGCGGGAATAAATATAACTTTTCCACAATAGTTTGGCATTGTTAGGATAAAATTGTAATATTAGGTCAGGGTAAATAAGAAAAGAAGGTGGGAGAATGGATAATGTTTTTCATAAGGCAAAAAGGTTCATTTATAGGAATGCAAGACCTTTGGATTTTGCACGATGGCAATATCACTTTGAAAATGGGAGTAAAGAAGCAGTTTTAGATGCTTTGTCCTATTATCAGAATAATGATGGAGGTTTTGGACATGCCCTTGAGCCGGATGCATGGAATCCAAATTCTTCGATAAAAACAGCAAGCTTTATGCTCTTGGTTGTCGTTTAGCGGAAGAAACTGTAAATGCTTATATGAATCAGGGACTTTTCAGTAATATGGCCACAGTGCTATGCTATATTCGCCTTATGCAATATGTTGAGGAATCAGGCGTTACCAATATTTTTGATATCAATGCTTTGAAAGCCAAATTAATTAAACAGGTTGAAAGCAGTATTACAAGGAATACTGCTAAATGGGCTACATCCTACATTTGTAAACCTTCACAATTTATCGACAGTAAAGAAAGCATATTTTATACTAATAATAAGGAAATTGCTGATTTTGAATGCGAATTTATAATAAAAACACAGCTTGATGATGGATCATGGAACATTACATGGGAATGGACTGCCTATCCTGAAGAGTGGGTGGTAAGTAAAAACTGGTGGAAATCCAATGGTATAATTTCAAATCTACTTTATTTAAAAGGATTTAATAAAATATAGTTGTTCAAATTGATATATAAAAAAGACAGGTATAATCGCCGGCTAAATGATTACTTTGACGTCCGTTCAGGGAAAATCATATAATCCCGTTGATTTGCTTACAGATAGTTTGGCCGAAAGCCCATGACTTTAGTTGTTAGGATGAAGGTTTATTAGATAATTGACACATATATAATATTGTAATATATCATAATCAGATAGGCGGTGGTTATCCAATAAACAATAAATATACGCATAAAAAAGGAATTGTGTATTTAAATCAATATCATAGAGTATTCTGTCCTAAATATACACGAATCGGCATTTCTCCTTTTAAGCTGAACAAAAATGAACCACTATTATGAGTTTAATGATATACTTATACCTATACAAATAAAAAGCCAAAAGGGCGAAAAGAAATGGCTGAATTACCTGAGATTTTTAAACTAGCAGGACAAATGAGAGATACCCTGAAAGGAAGGATCATACAGACCATTACACTTTAACAAGAAAAATGTGCTAATATCCCATCTGATAAGTTTCCAAAACGAGTAGTGGGTGCAAGGATTAAGGATATCCGGAATAAAGAAAAATGGATTATCACTGAGCTACATAACGGTGAAAATATTCTTCTATCTCTAGGTATGGGCGCGGATGTTTTGTTTTTCCATAATGAGAAGAATCAAGCTGACAAATATCAGGTAAAAGTTGTCTTTTGCGATGGAAGCGGCTAGACAGTCCGCTTTTGGTGGTTTGGTAAATTTTTACTCGTTGCAGATGATGAACCAAAAGAATGTCAGCGGCATCGGTAACATGTATATGCACGACATTTTATTCAAAGCTCGCTTACATCCCAAAAAGAAAATATGGGATATGAATAATGACGAAATCAAACTCCTTTATAACAGCATAATAGATATATTAAGTCTTTCGCGGGAACGTTTGCTTACGAAAGTGATTTCTTTGGGCAAAAAGGAGGCTACACAATGGATTATTTCCTTGTGGGTTATAAAGAAAATCAGCCCTGCCCGGCTTGCAAAGAGACGATAATTTCAATAAAAACCGGAAGTACAACCTCTTTTATATGCTCTGCATGCCAAAAAATATAGAAGTATAAATAGAGGGATTAATATAGTTTATGTGCTTTCCTTTAAATCATAAGAAAAGATGAGGTAACAGACATGATACTTTACGAAGGTGATATTAGAGCATTCAAAAATGCAGTTAACAGGAATAAACTGGCCAGTTATATGGCTTCGGTCTTTGAAAGGAAATACAGCCGTAAAATCACTATTGAACTGCAAAGGGAATGGAATTATTCACTGAAATGCCTGTACGGGATTGTAGTCAATGCTGAAGTATCCGAGGACTGCTGCATCAGATTGGATTTTGTTCTGTCGCAATATTGCAGTCGTCTGGAAGCATTGTTAGCAGGAAGGGACCTGGAGAACAGGCAGCATATTGTAATGGTTGAATTGTTGCCCTGGAGGGAGTCCATGGTTTCGGACCAGGAGGATATGATTAGGGTTCATGATGATCTGGGCTGGCATGATTCGGTACACCCGGCATATCAATCGGCCGCATACGGAAGATACATATCGGAGAGAAGTGGAGCCGGAGATCTTTCTTCTGTTACATTCGTACAGACTGTTTACATGTACGACTATATTATGAACCATCCTGAGCCCCTGCTGGATTCCCAGTACAATAACCTATTAACCGATGTGCACCTCTTTTTCAGTGATGAGGCTGAAAAACTGTCGGCATTGCTGAATAAGTATATAGCACAAGGCGGGGGCAGGGAGATACTCAACAGACTTCGCTTGCGCGACCAGTTCTGTCCTGAGGGGCTCGAAGAATATCTGAACAGACTGGATGAAGACGCTCCATTTATCTCACTGTATGAAGACCAGAAAATGGCTTCCGCATCCATTCTGCGGGATCTGGACAAGGAAGGCCAAAAAAGCGTCACATTGATATCGGGAATGCCTGGAACCGGAAAAACCGCTATAGCAGTTACTCTTATCCATAACCTGGCCAGAAAGGGAAAGAGAATAGCGTATATTTCATACACCGCTGCACTGATGCACTATATAAAGAATATCTTCCAGACCAGGGAAGAAAATATTGACTTCATGACCTTTCACAAAATGTTGGGGGCATCCAGGAAAAACGAGGAATACCTGAAAGAAAATGTTTCCTTTCTTACTAGTTATGATATGATCATTTGTGATGAATCACAGGATATGGAGGGATTCCCCGGGTGGAGAAAAGCCCTTGACAGGTTGTTATCCATGGCCCGGGTTTCTGTATTTCTTTACAGTAGTAATCAAAGGGTACTAGGCTGCGAATTTAATCTGCCCCAATATCTAGAAAAACAAGCCTCTGGAATGAATATGACATACCACACCTTTGACCTAAACAGAAATATCCGTTTCAAAGATAAGAGCGGTGGTCTGTACTGGCTGCTTCACCAGCTACAATTGGACACCAACAGCAATTATGATGATTGGGACCCTGACAGCTATGAGATAAAAGTTGTGGATCATCCTGGTATTCTTGCAGATTACATCAAGGAGAAAAACAGTCAGGGCTTCCTTGCAAGGATGGTGGCAAACTTCAACAAAGGATCCCTCAAAGAAAAGGATGGAGTTAAAAGTTATGTTCTCGAGGAATATGGGTTTTCAAGACCAGTTGTTTCACCCGGAAACAGAACATTTGAAGATTGGCTGGCTCCTAAAAATGATGATGAGATGATTGGAACGGTTCATATGTGCAAGGGACTGGAGTTTGATTATGCCGGAATTCTGATAGATGATCTTTCATATGATCAGGAAACCGGAAATATCTCGGCCTCAAAAGGATTCAATACAGAAGGCGAATACGATGTAAGGCTGTTGGGTAATATTTACCATGTACTTTTTACAAGAGCTAGGAAGGGCATCTACATTTTTTGCAGGGATCAGGCGCTGAACTGTTATCTGAAGGATAGGATTTCATATGCTAGAAGAAAGCATTATTGGATAGATTATTTTATGAACTTGTATTCCGCAGAAGCCGAAGACCGGAGAGTTAAGGAGCTTTGCGATGCTAAATGGAAGGCTGTCTCAGAGGAAGAACACCTCAGGCTAAGAGCTCAACTGGAAAAGGCGAGGAAGGAAGCTGAATATTACAGGAATCGATATATGGCAGCAGAAAAGATACTGGATATCTTAGGCATTTCCCCTGAAGACATGGAAAATATTCAGAATAAATTAAAAGAAATTAAAGATAGCTCTGAACAGATAAAGGATGAAGAGGAGCGGGCTCATTATATTCAGAGCAAAACCTCGGATCTGTTATTAAATCGTTTTATGCCCATGATAGAAAAACAGGCCCATGTTGATGGTATTGAAAAAAGATTGGAGCAGGTTGTGGGTGCAGGTGCCTGGAGTAAGATTTCCACGAGGTCCAAACGGTTTTTGATTACGGCTGAAGTGGTTTATGAAAGTATAGAGGCTTACAATCAGCTGATAGACTTCTCGGGCGTTTGCCTTCAGGTTACAAAAGCCTTTGAGTGTGAAATGACCTATCGATACTTTACTCACTACAGGGAATATTTAAAAAACAGGTTTGGGAACAACTATGCCTACAATATGCCCCAGGCATTCTATAAGCTTAGAAGAGGAAAAAAGGTTGAATTGGATGAAGATGAGTACACACTTGGCAGCATTGTATATACAACGGGGATGTGGAAGGAAGGCAATACCATAAGAGGCTATGAACGGGATCAAGCCTTATTCATGGATTATGCCCAGGTAGAACTGCTTATCCATCCTAACAATGCCCACGCCGTTATTAAACGTCACCTGAGAGAAATTGAAAAAATCCGTGTGAGGTACAGGAACAGTGCGGCTCATAAGGACCCCATCGATGTCATCGGCGCCAGGGAATGTTTGGACTATATTGTGGAAATCCAAAGAATCCTGGGAAGCCTGCTAGATGATTATAGGTTATAGCTGAACCGGCATGTGCTCAGTCTACGTATATAATAAGTTCCCGCAAGCACAGACTTTTTGCAGCATACTATATATGAGAGAAGGCGTCATGACATCGGGAAAACAGCAATCTATAAAGTAATGAAGATAGTGTCATAAATGAAAAAGAAGATATAATAAGGAATTAGATATTGGTTAAAGCAAAATGATAATATAAGACCTGGCCTTATAACAAAATGAGTATCACAAATCCTGCAAGCATGGGTCGCTCTACTATATTCCTATGTATTTTTTTAGCTTAGCAGACTGGTATTGCATTATTGGGTACTGGTTGAATTTGCGGTTTTATTGTGATTAGGGCACACATATATAACCGTGGTAAATAATTCGTAGATCAAATATAACTATTTTATGTTGATCTTGATGATATACTAGATTTGTTTGCTAATTATAATATCGAAAGAATTCGACATATTGACGATTGCTATTTTTCTGGGAAAAAGTAGAAAAGTAAACATTATTTTATATATGCAAATTTGCGATCAAAATGAGTGTCTTTAATCTTAGCATTTCCTCAAAAAACGTCCTAGGCATCAAGGTTATCTTCCTGAAAATCTTATACATTAAGTCATTAAACACCTATGGGCGGTTTTGACTAACTGAAACAAGGCGATAAAGGTAGTATTTTTAAAAAACAATAATATAAATATAAAGGGAGGAGCTAATAATATTATGATTAAAACTACTCCTGAGCATGGTGGAATTCATAGTTCTTATATCAAAGAATGGCTTGAGGGAATTGAAACTGCTAATCTATCTACTCACAATATCATAATCACACGAAGAAATGAGATTCTTTTTGAAAATTACCGCCCTCCTTTTCATGCAGACTTTCTTCATCGTATGTATTCGGTAAGCAAGAGTTTTGTGGCAATAGCGGTGGGGTTTGCTATGCAGGACGGACTGTTTGGTCTAGATGACCCAATCGGCAAGTATTTTTCCTGTGAGCTTGAAGGTAATCCCGATCCGAATATGGGTGCTCAGACAATTCGTCAGATGCTCATGATGAGCACTCCAAAAAAAGGCCGGGACTGGTTTACCGCACGCAATGATGACCGGGTTAGAGAGTATTTTCAGCATACTACCACAAGTGCACCCCGCGGAAGTGCCTTCATGTATGACAGCTCGGGTTCATTTATTCTTGGAGTGTTGGTAGAAAGATTGACTGGTGTTCCCCTAATCGATTATCTGAGAGAAAAGCTGTTTGATAAAATCGGCATTTCAAAGGAGGCTCGTTTTCTTTATTGTCCAGGTGGTCACTCTTGGGGAGACTCTGCACTGCTTGCCAAGCCGCGAGATCTGCTTTTGGCTGCTCGATTTATGCTCAATGGGGGAAACTGGAATGGGGTACAACTACTTGATGCTGAATATGTTAAAACCGCTACTTCAAAGTTGATTGAAACTAAATCTGTTGAAAGAGAAGGTTTTAGCAGTCAGGGTTATGGCTATCAAATCTGGAAAAGTTATGATGACAGTTTTCTCTTTAACGGCATGGGATGTCAGTTTGCACTTTGTATACCAGACAGCGATATTATTATGATATATAATGGTGATAATCAGGGTATTGATTACGCAGGTGAACTCATTATTAGATCCTTCTTTGAAAAAGTGGAACATAGGGCAAAAATGCCCGATTCAAATGGTAACTACTCTTTACCCGAAAATCCAGAGGCTTTAAAAGAGTTAAATAATTACGCAGAATCCCTTGTGCTTGCCTTCCAAAATGGTGAAATGCACAGTAGCATCGAAAAGGATATAGATGGCTGCTGGTTCATACCCCATGAAAATCCTATGGGAATAAAAAGATTCCGTCTATGTTTTGGTGAGGATTCGGGACGTTTTGAGTACGATAACATGCAGGGAGGTAAAATACTGCCCTTTGGACTTTGCAGAAATGAGTTCGGCCTTTTCCCAGAAGAAGGCTACTCTAGAGAAGTTGGATCGGTTTTTTGTCCAGGCAACTATTATAAATGTGCAACATCTGCAGCTTGGAAGTCTAAGAAACACTTAAGGATAAATGTGCAGGTTATAGACGATTATTTTGGCAGACTCTGGATTGACTTTATTTTTGATGATGATTCTGTAGCTATAAAGATGAAAAAAGCCGCTGAAGACTTTTTTACCACATACGAAGGTGAAGCTATCGCAAAAATTACAAAGGACTGATATCTATATGGTAAATTGACACTACTGTGAATTGTACGTAAAATTAAACAAATCTTATGCGTATTTAACTGAAATGGAAGTAATAGTCTTAAGTCCAATTTAATATGCAAGGGAGAAGGATATAATGATTATTACTTTGGTCAATGATACCTTTGGAATAAACAACAACGGAACAACCATTTCAGCTATGCGCTTTGCAAAATCCCTGGCTGAGCGAGGGCATATGGTTCGTATTGTTGCCTGTGGCGATCCTGATAAAAGCGGTATAGACCCTGAACATGGCTATGAGCTATTTTATGTACCAGAGCTGGTTGTACCGATTATCAGTAAGATAGCTCATAATCATAATACTTTGTTTGCTAAACCAGACAAGTCTGTGTTGGAAAAAGCCATTAAAGGGGCTGATATAGTTCATATATATCAGCCCTGGCCTTTGGGTTCCCAGGCAGAAAAGATAGCAAGAAAGCTGGGGGTTCCTTGCATAGCTGCTTTCCACATTCAGCCGGAAAACATAACTTATAATATAGGGCTTGGATGGGTTCCCTTTTTAAATCATTTAGTTTATTATTTGTTGTATCTGTTTTTTTACCATCGTTTTTCGCATATACATTGTCCTTCAAAATTCATTGCTGCTCAGCTTCGATGTCATGGCTATCGTGCTCATCTTCATGTTATATCAAACGGTGTGGATCCGGATTTTCATCCTGAACCTAATAGTAAAAAAGGGACAGACAATTTATTTAATATACTGATGATAGGAAGATTATCACCAGAAAAAAGACAGGATGTTTTGATTAAAGCAATTCGAAAATCTCGCTATGAGAAGAGTATTCAACTATATTTCGCAGGTCAAGGTCCTAAAGAAGGGCGCTTGCGCAGAATGGGTGAAAAACTTACTAATCCTCCTATTTTCGGTTATTATAATAAAGAGGAATTAATTGGTCTTATACGAAATTGTGATTTATATGTGCATACCTCGGATATCGAAATAGAGGGGATATCTTGTATAGAGGCTTTTTCATGCGGCTTAGTTCCAGTTATTTCAGACAGCAAGCGCAGTGCAACAAAACAGTTTGCATTAGGTCCCATGAACTTGTTCAAAGCAGGTAATGTTTCACATTTGGCCCAGAGAATAGATACATGGATTGAAAACCCTCAGGGATTAATGGAAATTGGTAATATGTATGCTCAATTCGCTAAAAAATTTTCTCTTGAAAACAGCATCAGAAAGATAGAAAAAGTATATAAACTGGCCAGCAGTGAAAAAAGACCTTCACAATCCTATATTTGGAGAGGGACATACCGTTTGTTTTCATCCTTGTTTTATTATCTTATTGCAATTCCTCTTATATTTTTATGGACTCGTATAGTTTTAGGTGTAAGGGTTGTTGGAGAGAGGCGGTTACGCAATCTTAACAGTGCAATAACAGTATGCAATCATGTGCATTTACTAGACAGTGCTCTTGTTGGGCTAGCATTATTCCCACGAAAGTTGGTATTTCCTACAATTAAGAAAAATACAGAAACATTTTGGCTTGGCAATATTGTTAAACTTCTCGGAGGTATTGCTATACCAGGGAATGTAACCGAGCTTAAGCATTTTTTTGCTGAGATGGAATATCTCCTTATGAAAGGACGGATTGTTCATTTTTTCCCAGAGGGGGAGCTCAAACCATATGATACGGGCTTGCGCACTTTCAAAAAGGGTGCATTTTATCTTGCTGCACAAGCTCGTGTGCCGATTATTCCAATAACTATAGCCTTTAAGCAACCAAAAGGTATTGCAAAACTATATCGAAGGAAACCTACTATGGTGGTTCATATTGGGGAGCCCGTTCCACCGGTTTCAGTGGACTTGAAAACTGACCAACGTATTCGTTCAGAGATCATTCAAACACAAATGAATGATATAATAGCAAACACAGCATTAAATTAATAGGTAGTAAACAAGGACAGAAGGAATTGCTTAGGATAACTATGTGATATAAATATTACTTGCAAAAAGGGACAAAAAAAGGTAAGATATTACTATACAATCATAGTATTCCAACAAGTATTATAATATGCATTTTTCATAGCTTAGCATGTTACATTGATGGTAGCAGAAGATTAAAAAACAAAATTTTAATACCTTAAAAGAAAGGGGTATTCTTATGAAGGGTAATCCAAAATTAATTGAAACCTTGAATGCATTACTTGCAGACGAGCTAGCGGCCATAAACCAGTATATTGTGCACGCAGAAATGTGTGAGGACTGGGGCTATGGCAAGCTACATGAAAGTTTTGAAAAGCGATCAATACAGGAAATGAAACATGCCGAAATACTTATTGGTAGAATTTTGTTCCTCGGAGGAAAACCTATTGTTACAGAACTTAATAATATTCATATTGGAGAGAACGTTCCAAAACAGTTAGAATATGATCTTGCGGCAGAGGAAGGTGCAATCAAGGCTTATAATGATGCTATTGCTCTTGCTGCTGAGGTAGGCGACAATGCAACCAAAGACATTCTAGTACAAATTCTAAACGACGAAGACCGTCATATGGACGAACTTGAAGAACTCTTAGATCAGATTGAACAGATGACTTTGCCTATCTTCTTGACAACTCAGGTAGGTTAATTTATTTGGAGGCATACTTAAAGTCAAAGGGCTGTAGTGACTACAGCCCTTTTATTGTGCCAGAAATACTAGCTAATTAGACTACCTAAATCCTATATAGAATATAAAATATTCCATACAACATAAATTAAACTTATAGATATCCTTCACAGGTTGTTGGCATTAATGGCAACCATGTATCTATGTTTTAGAATTCATAAATGCTACTGATAACATTTAGAATATCCAGTGACTTGGTACAGATAAGGATTTAAATACAATTGACATCAAATTATACAAGAAGAATGATGTCATACATTTCAAGGAGATATTAAATTGAGGTATAGATGTTATACTGGATTTTGGATCTAGCCTAATATAATTCCAATGTCTTCCTTATATTATCTTCCATAATATTCAACTGATCCACTAATAATTTTTTCCAAATTGTGTAGTTAATATTTTCCGATTCCGGTACATATACAGAATAACAGTAAAATTTATTGGTATTTTTTTCACTTCGATTATATTCCCAGCTTTGTGACAATGAATCACCTGACTGTTCTTTACAAGTAGGGAATATCACTCCAGAATGATCTGCGTTTACAGCATCCATGTCTCTTATACATTTATTATAATCTTCCCAGAAGTTATAATTTTTGCCAGTGAGTTTACCTGTTGATGCAGCATAATACCAATTTGGTTTAAATTTAGCATCTAAAATAAGGATAGCCTTATTTTTATTGTCCATTTTTTTATAAAAAACAAAATCAGGATATATAATACTATCTAATACCTTTATTCTTTCTTGTGATTTAATATAATAATCAGTATTAGCTACTTTTAGTCTATTTTCCAGACATGTTTCCCACAAATCAGGTATATAGTAAAGTATGCCCTTTATCTGATCCATTTCCTTGCCAAAAATTGAAACTCCCTTGTTCATAAGAATAATTAAAGAAATACGACGCAACTTTTCATATCTTTGATAATATGGATGAGCAATTGGTCGTAGTGATTTAAAAATAACTTGATCCTTCTTTGCAGTTATAAATTCTGGAGCGTTTTCACGAATGCTCGTTATAATTCTTTTAACTGTGTTATCACGGGATATTAGAAAACGTGATTCCTCTGGAAAACGGACCTTCAAATGTTCATAAGCAAATAGGATCAGATGGTTAAGGTTGTTATCATATGTATTTTCCCGATAGTAATAAGCTAATTTACCGTTTTTCATTCCTGCATTAAGACGGATATGTCTAGCTATATCAATACTTCCTTTAAATCTATCATCATTCCTATTAAAGCGTTGATAAGTACGGAAGATCCCTTGTTTTGCTACATCCTTCAGATTAGTTACAAACAAAGTAACCAGTAGAAAGTCGAATAAATTATCATAACTAATAGGAACGTTCCAGTCATGAAAAAGTGGATCCGCCTGAGCCAACATATAAGCCAGAAAAAATGGACGGTTTGTGTAAAAACGTGATTTTATAGTTATTTTCACTTCATATACCTGATCTTCAGTATCAACTTTTACATTGGATATTTGAACTACACCAACAAATCCACCAACATATTCACTTTCCCAATTAATCAACTCTTTCTTCTCTCTGGCACTACGATTATTAATATTTACTATAAGTGGAACATCTTCTTTTTTGCTATTCATCGCTTTATCTACAAGTTTTGATGCTGCTCTAAGGATTTGGAAATCAGAATCTTTATAAGGTTTACCGTCTTTTATTACTACCGCTTTGTTTACAGGTGAGTAATCAGATAATAAATATTCTATTGTTGGATTATTGCTCTCATTCATATACTTTCACCTTGGCTTTGTTGTTCTTGTGGAGTAGCTGGACTCATAAACGCGTTAAAACAGCTCTCAATTAAAGCCTCACCATCAAACCCACGGCAG
>JAAYGY010000025.1 GCA_012735575.1 Clostridiales bacterium | reverse complement strand
GGACGCAGTTTTAATCCCTCGTAAGCCTGTATAATTCGTATGTGTAGGTGGTTTCGATATATCCTCCCGTAGGTTATACCCTGCGTATGAATACTCATTACCTTCCACGAGCAAACTTTGTCACTACAAGGGAAGAAACAGCGAGAAGCCTTGCAACAACTACATTTCATCACGAGCAAACTTTGTCACTACGTGAGCAAACTTATTTGTAACTGGACATTTGCTGTTTTACGAACAAAGCGTCAGAGAAAAACTCTGGCGTTTTTTTGTTTTAAAAAAATTCTCTCTACTGCTACAATACTTTTATTATTAATAATTTTTAAGATAACTATCTATAATTTCATGGATTATTACCCTGTTTGGTGGTACCATTAAGGTATAATCAAAGAGTATTCTAATAACTATTTATTGTTCACTTTAGCACTTGTTTGTAAGAAACAAAGACTTATTGATTTACCTTGTAGGAAATTTATACAGGTGATATGAGGTGATTTTATGATAAAAGAATACAATGGTCATAAACCACACATACATAACAGCTGCTTTATTGCAGAAAACACAACCATTATTGGCCGGGTTACCATAAAAAGGAATGCAAGCATATGGTATGGTACTGTAATTCGTGGAGATGATAACTACATCTCTATCGGTGAAAATACAAACGTACAGGATAATTGCACCATTCATATTGCTGAAGATTACCCTACCATAATAGGAGACAATGTTACCATAGGCCATGGTGCCATAGTACATGGCTGTAAGGTAGGCAACAATGTACTCATTGGAATGGGAGCTATAATTTTAGACGGAGCAGAAATAGAGGATAATGTACTAATTGCAGCGGGATCATTAGTATCTCCAGGTAAAAAGATGCCTTCAAATACCCTGGTCATGGGATCACCAGCAAAGGTGGTAAGGGAATTGACAAAAGAGGAAATTGTAAATATAAAGAACTCGGCTGATTACTATGTGAAGCTGGCAGAAGAGTATAAGAAAATAGGCCTTTAATTAATAAGTATTTCCCTGTCATTCAGGCTTTTATATGATAGAAGTTAGCAGTTTATCCATTTGATTGGCCCTTAATATGGTTTATAAGAAAATAGCAGATATAATAAAAGAATGTATGTTTATGTCACTCTTTTAAAGGGTAATAAAATGAAAAGGCTTTCCTTTTATATTAAATCAAGTCAAAGCATTTAGGGTATAAACAGATATAAAAATCCAGGAAAATCATTAGAAGGAATTACAAGGTTAAAGAAAAAGATGGAAAACTCCTACACAAAAGATTTAACTGCTTACCAGGAAGCCAATATAAAAACAGGCAGGGAGGATAAAAGTATGGAAAGAAAAATCAGTCATCAGGTTAGGGGTTACAGGACAGAGGATGGTGCAGGTGTAAGTTTGGTTAGGGTTTTAGGAGGTAGCACCGTGAGGGAATATGATCCCATTTTAATGCTGGATTCCTTTGATAGTACAAATCCTGATGATTACATAGCTGGATTTCCAATGCATCCACACAGAGGTATAGAAACTATAAGTTATGTGTATCGTGGCTTTATGACCCATAGGGACAGTTTAGGAAATGAGGATACAATTGGTGATGGTGAAGTTCAATGGATGACAGCCGGTTCAGGGATTATGCATGAAGAAAAATTGCCAGCTTCTGAGCGCATGCTTGGTGTTCAGCTTTGGTTGAATCTACCTGCAAAGGATAAAATGGCTCCTCCAGCCTATAAGAGCATTAAGAACTCAGAAATCCAGGAAATAGAATTTGATGGGGGTAAATTAAGATTGTTGGCAGGCCAATTCCAAGGAAGAAAAGGATATATGAGTAAGTATCTTCCCCTTGACTATTATGATATACATTTAGAACCTAATGCATCCCTTGTTTTGAATACAGATAGAGACAACTCTGTTATGCTTTTCACACTTTTAGGGGATGCATATATCGCTGGTGAGCTTGTAAAGGAAAAAACTGCTGTAAAACTTACCTCTGGAGATACTGTAAAAATAGAGGCTACAGATGAAAAAGCTCAAGTATTGTTTGTAAGTTCCAAGCGTCTGGATGAACCAGTGGCCTGGGGTGGCCCTATTGTTATGAACACAAAAGAAGAGTTATATAAAGCCTTTGATGATTTGAGAAAAGGCACTTTTATAAAAAACAAAATCTCTTATTAATGCAGTAGCATCATAAGCATTTTGCAGATTTGAAATGGTCTTTTCGGATTCATAGATATGTTTCACCACTCTTTGATAATAATCTTCTGATTGTGGCATGCAAAACCAAGTGAAAATTAGGGCATACTAGATAGTAACTTATACATGAGAATGTTAAAAATTTAACTATTATGAGTTTGAATAACTAAATTAAAGGGTAAGTGATATATAGTGGCATAAAAGCTATGTGTAAATGAACAAAAAAGAAAGAGGGAGATTATATGGTAAGATTGTTTGCCCAAAAGGGCAGGATTGGGAATGTGGAACTAAAAAACCGCTTTGTTATGGCACCTATGGGAGATTTGACAGCCAATCCAGATGGTACTGTATCTGAAACAACTATTGGCTATTACGGCGCAAGAGCAAAGGGCGGTGTAGGTCTTATTATCACAGGTATCGTAAGAATCAATAATGAAGATGGAACTGCAGGACCTAACCAGCTTAGCCTGGCAGATGATTCCTATATTCCGGGGTTTAAGCGGCTAGTAGATGAAATACATAGCCACGGCACCAAAGTCTTTGTACAGATCCAGCATTCAGGCAGACAGGGAGTAGCAGCTTTTACAGGGCTGGATCATGTTCTGGCACCATCTGCAATACCCAGTGCAGTTACCCAGCAGCCTACCAAAGCCCTAACCAAGGAGCAGATCAAAAAACTGGTAGGCCAGTTTGGTGATACTGCACGAAGGGCCATGGAGGCAGGTGCTGACGGGGTAGAGATTCACGGTGCTCATGGCTATCTCATTAACCAATTCTTAAGTCCCTTCTCCAACAAGCGCGATGACGAGTATGGAGGCTCCTTTGACAATCGTATGCGCTTCTTAAGGGAGATAATCCAAGATGTATTCACCAAAACACAGCGTAAGATTGCAGTATCTGTAAGGCTTTCTGTGGACGAGTTCCTAAAAGAGGTTGGTATAAATGAGCCATACATTGATTTAGAAGAAGGTATAAGAATTGCCAAGGCCTGTGAAGCTGAAGGAGTAGATGCCATTAATGTATCCTGTGGTACCTATGAAAGTATGAATTTTGCAATCGAGCCAGTATCTGTTCCTCAAAATTGGCGAAAGGGCTTTATAAAAGCAGTAAAGGATCAAGTAAGCCTGCCAGTAATTGCAGTTTCAAAGATACGTGATGCTGCTGTGGCTGAAGAGTTGCTGCAGGAGGGTGTAGTAGACTTTGTCTCTCTTGGACGTCCCCTGTTAGCCGATCCAGAATTTCCAAATAAAGCTATCAGAGGAGAGGACAAGGATATACGAAAATGTATCTCCTGCCTATTCTGTTTTGAAGAACTAAACAAGGGAAGTCAGGTAGTTTGTGCAGTTAATCCTATAACAGGTTTTGAACCCAAATATCCAGATAAGGGAAAGACTGATGATCCTAAAAAGGTGGTCATTGTTGGTGCAGGCCCAGCAGGACTTGCAGCAGCAGAAACCCTGGTAAAACACGGACATGATGTTGTTATATTCGAAAAGTCTGATGGAATTGGCGGCCAGGTACGCATTGGAATGAATCCTCCCAAGAAAGATCAGCTAGGATGGTTCATGGATTACCATGAGAAGTTTATTAAGGATCATAATATAGACATCCGCTTTAACCAGGAAGCAACTCCTGAAATTGTAAAAGCTGTGAATCCAGATATAGTGCTCCTGGGAGTTGGTGCCAAACCTATTACATTGAATATCCCAGGCGAAACAGGCCCCAACGTATATTCTGTAGAGGACATATTAAGCGGAAAAGTGAAGTTAAAGGATAAGACCGTTGCTGTTGTGGGCTCAGGCCTGACGGGTCTTGAAACTGCGGAGTTTTTACAAGTAGATGGAAACAAGACCTTAATTGTAGAAATGCTGGATCAAATTGCTCCAGGTGCTTATATGCAAAATCTTATGGATGTACTCAGCCGATTGGCAGAAGATAAAACCGAATATCTAACCTCCCATAAATTAACTGCTATTGAAGGCAACACCATAGTAATGGAGAATACAAAGAGTGGAGATATGGTCAAAAAAGATGTGGATGCAGTAGTTTTAGCAGTGGGATACAGGCCTGACAAGGAGCTTTTAGATAGCTTTGCAGACACTGCCAGCGTAGTTAAAGTCATAGGTGATGCTAAGGACGTACAAAACATAGGAATGGCAGTAAGATCTGGACATGCTACAGCATACGAAATCTAAAATAGAGTCAGCTAGGTAGAAAGGGCTATTTCCTCAAATTGAGGAAGTAGCCCTTCATAGTAAAAGAGAAATAATATCTCCTGAATCAAAAAGGCAGATGTCAAAAGGGCAGTCCACCAGGACTGCCCTTTTAATTATATTAAAATATTCTTCTGGCTGTTATAAGGGGCCTATTAAAGGAGCTTACAGTGCTTACCTTAACTCCATCCCTTTCATTTGATGCGTGGATGAACTTGTTGCCACCAATATATATGCCCACATGACCTGGGAAACAAAGGATATCTCCCGGCTGTAGGTTCTTTCTGGATACGGCTTTTCCTACAGAACGCTGGGCTGTGGAGCTATGAGGAAGATTTACACCAAATTGTTTATAAACATATTTTGTAAATCCTGAGCAGTCAAAGGCGTTGGGGCCTGATGAACCAAAGGAATATCTGTAGCCTTTGTATTTCATGGCAAAGGCCACTACATCTCTGCCTGTACCGCTACCAGATCTGCTGGTGGAAGTATTTGAAGATCCAGATGTTGAGTCAGATCTTGTTGAAGTAGTCAGTTTAGGCTTTTCCTTGGTTCCTTTGGCCTCAATGTGCTTAACCGGCTCCTTGACTACCTTTTCTTCAACTATATTACGGGTAACCTCTTGGCCATCTTCTTTGGTTACCAGGGCTACAATATCCTTTTGGCCCTTTTGGCCCTGTTGAATGACCTTGGTTTTCCCTTTTTCCAGGTTATTATCATTTCTGACTTCGGTTTCATAGGGGATTTCCTCAGAATACTGAACCTTTTCTCTGGTTATTACAGTCAGAAGGTTTCTCCGTTTTTCTATCTTTATAATATCTCCTGGCTTAATTATATTATCTTCCAGCTGGGGATTAATAAGCTGTAGATCCGATAAACTAACCTTATTTTGGCTTGCTATTGACTGGAGGGTATCGTTTTCTTGTACCTGATAGTTTATGTACTCCTGCTTACCCCGTAAAATAATATTTACTGCCTCTTCGGGGCTTATTATATCTTTTACCGACACAAGCTGCTTTTTAAAATTAAGGTTCTCTTTAAATGCAATATCTTCTAGCTGGCTGTTTTCTTGTTCTTCTATATTCTGTATGTATGGTGCCTTAATTTCATCAATTATCTTTCGTACAGATTTCATGTCCTTCACATGGCATATCCTTGTCCCATCAATGCTTATACTAATAGAGTTCATTTGAACATCAATGGTCTCTTCAATGGTTTTGGCCAATGCCTTATCATCAGTGGGTCTGCTAATGCCAACATCCATCTTTGAGAAATGAATCTTAGAATCAATGAAGACCTCTTCCTGATACTTATCTCTTTGGGCTTTTTCTACACTATCATAGATTGCTAAAGCCCGTGCAGGGAATCTAACAGTTCCTACCTGCTGCCCATTAATGTACATTGAGTACAGGGTGGTAGAATTACCTGTGTAGGCAAAAGTAGGAAAAGACGGGAGTATGAGTAGCAGGGATAGAAATACCACACATAATAGGCTTCTATAAATTTTCATAGTAACCTCCAGAAACTTCTCTGTTACAGTTTTGTTTCAAACTTTTACAAAAGTGTTAAGTTGTTATATATATATTCTACGCAAATGCAAAATATCCTACCTGTTTTTGTATTATTTCCGGAAAATTTTTATTAATGCTATTATTACCATAATACCAGGATAAACTTACCTTTTATCATTAGTCATAAGGAGAAAAAGTGTTTAACTATAATTAACAGGGTCTATGATGTATAATAGATGTAACACTAAATTAGCAAAAATGGAAGTAAAGGATATTAAAGGGCATTTAATTAATAGATAGGGGAGGTAAACAAGGTAGTGACGAAAAAAGAAATGAAAAAACAGGATAGTTTGATACAGGGCAGTATCTTCAAAGCACTCTTTAGACTAGCCATTCCTATAATAGCTACATCCTTTGTTCAAATGGCCTATAATATGACGGACATGATATGGGTAGGAAGGGTTGGGACAAGAGCTGTTGCAGCAGTAGGTACCGCAGGTTTTTATTCCTGGATGTCTATGGCCTTTATTTTGATTCCCAAAATAGGTGCAGAGGTAGGGGTTGCCCAATCAGTGGGAAAACAAAACATGGAGGAAGCCAAGGTGTACATAAAACACAGCTTGCAGATGGTTGTGTTTCTAGCATTGTTTTATACATCTATATTAATAACATTTAGGAAGAACTTAATTGGGTTTTTCAATATAAATGAAACAGATATAGTAAATGATGCTATCACATATCTGGTTATTGTAGCCTCTGGTATGGTGTTTCCCTTTATCAATACAGTTTTTTCTGCCATATTCAATGGTTATGGGGAAAGCAGAACTCCTTTTCTTATAAACTCAAGCGGGCTTGTTGCAAACATGATCCTGGATCCTTTATTAATATTGGGGATAGGACCATTTCCAAGAATGGAGGTAGCAGGTGCAGCTATAGCTACAATAATAGCCCAGGCAACGGTAACAACCATTTTTATTATTGTAGCTATAAGAAAACCCAAACTCTTTTCAGACCTATCCCTGTTAAAAGCTCCAGATTTTCAGCGCATAAAAAAGATAACAAAGTTAGGACTTCCCGTAGCCCTTCAAAGTGGACTGTTTACGACGTCACTATTATTATTTGCCAGCAGACCCATCTTTTCTCTATTTATACCTGAAGAAGAGACTATCCGGTATGGAATAATTTATCTAAAGATTCTAGGTTTATCCCAGCTTTTTATGTGTACTGAGTCGGTAACGGGCGGAGCCTTTAATGGTCTGGGCAAAACTATCCCACCCTCTGTAACGAGTATAAGCTTAAATGCATTGCGAATTCCCATAGCACTTATACTGTCATCTACTGATCTTGGGCTAAACGGTGTTTGGTGGGACATCAGTATTACCAGTATATTTAAGGGTACTGTTCTGCCTGTCTGGTACATTATCATGCTCAAAAGAAATCCAGAAACAAAGCATCTGAAGATTTCTGGTTTTGTCTTTAAGCGAAGTACTGTGTAGCTATGATCAGACGCTGCTGGTTGGATAAGAATTATACAAAGAAGATATGAATGATGTAAAATAATTGATTATTGTGTAAATTAAAGCTATAATTAAATTACAAAACACTCATGTGATAAGATGTAAAATGACCTCTAAATTGTAATAGGTAACTTATAATAAAACCTAGCTATGAACTACATATAGGCATGTCTAGTGTTCCTTTATTTTTTGTGTTTATTGTCATTAATATGATAATTCTACAATTATTCAACTGATACATGTTAGTTGACCAGAATACGATTTTTATGGACTGTTTGGTGATAATTGAATATCTAAATAAGCAGTGTACTGCATAGTTTTAAGGAGGTGTCAGAATGAAAAAATATGAGTATAAGTGTGTATATATATGGGGATTTGGAGAAAAAACTACCAGGATCCTAAATGAATATGGAAGGCAAGGCTGGGAGCTTGTATGCACATGGAGTGCATGGCATTATTTTAAAAGAGAGATTGAAGGCTAAGAAGGTTCAAAGGAAAAAAGATGTTTAAGGAAGAGTTTCAAACTTATGGCTCCTTCCCAGTATATCAGAATTAATAACAAAACTTATTGAAGGCACAGAGCAGATTATTAATGGAACAGCAAACAACGGCAAAGTTATAGATATGTCTGGTACACCGGTAATGTTGTACAAATTTCCTTATGCCGGATTTTGTATAATGTTCCAGAAGACTAAAAGCTAGTCTACCTGAATTATGTTTCGGTAATACATTATAGCTATTGGCACACTAGGGTTAATGGATGCTTTCAATTAGTTGGGTTAATGGGAAGGGGATATATTATACCATTTGCCATTATCGGAAATGATATAACCAAGATAGAGTTTGGGCTATCGTAAATGCTGCCAATTCCATTGATGAGGAAGGATTTTTTTAAAGCTTGTTTTAGGGAGGAACAAAGTTGATCGAGATACTAAATGAGCCTATGTACGATATTTTTATGTCCAAATGTGCAGATGCCAAGAAATCCATTAAGTTATGTGCTCCATTTGTCAAGTCAGATATTGTGGAAAATATATTAGATAGTAAAGGTTCTAAAGCAAGACTTAGTCTCGTAACTAATGTTAACCTAATGAGCTTCTGCAAAAAATCATCTGACTTAGAAGCACTAGATAAGCTATTAAATGCTGACAATAGGGTTTATACATATTCCAGGCTCCACGCAAAGTATTATATATTTGATGATAAATATGCAATTATCACCTCTGCTAACTTAACTTCTTCAGGCCTAAAAAAGAATTATGAATATGGAGTTGTTCTATCTAATCTAGATAAAGTAAGAACTATAGTATCCGATTATAGAAACTTATGTCATGACGATTTAACGGGGAAAATAACCCGTCAACACATACAGAAGATCCAGGATATTCTTGACACTTTACCACCTGTACCAAAGTATGAGGTACCTGATATAGAACTAGATACCAGTGAAAATGACGACTATATATTTGATGATGGTCCGGAAATAATACGCAAGAATTTAGCCGGATAGAAGAAGGCAGTCTTTCAGGAAGTGGATATGCTAAATAAAAGAGTATTTACGACTGAAGACTTTGAACTGATGAAACCTAACTTGAGGAAACTTTATCCCAATAATAGAAATATTGATGCAAAGATAAGGCAACAACTACAATTCTTACGGGATCTCGGATTAATACGGTTTGAATCAAGGGGGGTATACAAAAAACTTTGGAAATGAGTTCGATTGGATATCCAGTGAATACATCTCCTAAACTGTAATACAGAATAAATGGTCAGGCAGTATCGAACCAGCCAGAATAGACATGGAATCACCT
>JAAYGY010000024.1 GCA_012735575.1 Clostridiales bacterium | reverse complement strand
TTATTCGATGGCTTTAATAGGTCATAGTTATCTATACTGCTTTTTTGCAGGTGTAGCACCGTAGTCCCTGTCGAATGGTTTTTTGCATATTCTTTAAAGTGTTTTGTTTTTAAGTTATATAATATAAAGAAATTATACTCTGCACTCTTAGGAACTAGCTTTACTAAATCCATAGAAAAAATGACTTTATTAAATTTTCCACTAGGATAATATATAATTGGATTCCCTACAACATCGCCATCCTGCGTTAAATCAGTACAAGCTAATAGAATGTCGCCATTTTTAACATAATGATGCTCTCTTACTCTATCTGTTATGTCTATTCTCCTATATCCATCTGCATTGTAGCTACCATTTCTATTAAAATTCTTCAGCGTCAAGAGTTTGTTGTTTGAATCTTCGTTCATATCTACACTTTTATAGGAATAACCGTTTTCCCTTTTCGCTAAATCCCTCAGCTTCACTATTTCCCATCCCTTAGGTATCATACCTAATTCTGATTCTACCATTTCTCCGCCGCTGGATTTATAGGGATTCCCATTTTCATCTGGAAATTCAAAGTCTATAAACCAATGCTTAAATATAGCCTGTGCCTGAGCTTCTAGGTTATCTTTTATTTTACTGTTTATCTCAATTTTATCATCCAGAGCCGATAATGTAGATGCTATTGCTTTTTGTTCTTTCAGTGGCGGGATAATAACTTTACATTTTCGAAAGTTTGCTTGACTAATTCCCATTACTGTTGTTCCTGTAGCACGGCTATGTAATTCATGTTGACCTATATTTGATTGAAAGTAATATTTTAAATAGCTATTGTCAATTATCTCTTTTTTACCCCTAATAGTTAGAATTCTTTGTGCTAACGCCACATTATCTGTTTTTAAATCAGTTACAAAGCCTAAAGGTGCTTCTGTTGTTATTACAACATCTCCAATACGAGGAAGTCCCCTTGTCATAAATCTTTTATATTCTTCTTTAGATATATAATATACATTATCAAAATCAATATAGTTATTTTTTACCGACTTTGCACTTAAAGTAGGTATGCCTGTTTCCGATTTTTGGGGAGTTTTTCCCCTATAGTCTATAATTTTTTCTAATATTTCATCTGTAGTACCTATTTTCCACCCCTCAGGCAACTTATATCTCATACCCTATCACCTTCAGTCTTTCCCTAATTTCATCCTCTAGCTTGCGGCTTTCTTTAAATAGATCAGATAATTCTGCAGTTAAGG
Source organism: Clostridiales bacterium (assembly GCA_012735575.1). Lineage (GTDB taxonomy): Bacteria > Bacillota > Clostridia > Caldicoprobacterales > UBA3941 > JAAYGY01. The sequence goes on along the minus strand of JAAYGY010000024.1, from coordinate 3,144 downwards.
TCTCCATCTTTTCTTCAAAGGGAACTCCGTCATCTTCCTCTTCTTCTATGCCTACATATCTGCCTGGTGTTAGGATATAATCATGTTTAGCTATCTCTTCTATAGTAGCTGCTTTACAGTAGCCTTGTACTTCTTCCAAAGTTCCATTTACAAAGGCTTTATAGGTGTCTGCTATCTTTGTAATTTCTTCATCAGTTAGTTCCCTATGGGCTCTGGTTACCATTACGCCCATATTTCTAGCATCTATAAATAGGGTTTTCCCTTTCTGTTTCTTAGCCCTATTTAGTATCCAAAGGGAAACTGGAATTCCTGTAGAATAGAATAGTTGGGAAGGCATAGCTATTATACATTCTACTAGATCATCTTCTATTATATTTTTTCTAATAACACCTTCATTTCCTGTTTGGCTAGACAGGGATCCATTGGCCAAAACCAGGCCTATCTTTCCTCTAGGTGATAGGTGATAAATCATATGCTGTAGCCAGGCAAAGTTAGCATTTCCTTCTGGCGGAACACCATATTTCCAGCGTTTATCATCTGCTAACTTGTCCCCTCCCCACCCTGACATATTAAAGGGCGGATTAGCCAGTATATAATCTGCTCTAAGTGTGGGTTGTTGATCATTGAAGAAGGTATCTGCATAGGTCTCGCCCAGATCTGCTTCTATTCCCCTTATTGCCAGGTTCATCATAGCTAGTTTTCGGGTTGTAGGATTAGCTTCTTGACCATATACAGAAATATCCCTTATGTTTCCATGATGTTCTTCTACAAATTTAGCCGATTGAACGAACATACCACCAGCACCGCAGCATGGGTCATAGACCCTGCCATTGTAGGGTTCCAATATCTCAACCAATGTTCTTACTATACATGAGGGAGTATAGAATTCTCCCGCTCTTCTTCCTTCCTGTTCTGCAAACATGCGCAGGCAGTATTCATAGGTTCTTCCTAGAATATCTTTCTTGTTCTTATAATCCGATAATGGAATATTGGTAAATATATCAACTACTTCTCCAAGCCTTCTTTTATCTAATTCTGGCCTTGAGAAGTTTTTAGGCAGTATCCCTTTTAATCTATTATTTTCTTTTTCTATTTCTACCATGGCATTATCTATAATTTGCCCTATTTCTGGCTGGTTGGAATGTTTTGCAATATAACTCCATCTGGCTTTTTCGGGAACATAGAATATGTTTTCAGCCAGGTATTCATCCTTTTCTTCCTCAAACCCTGCTCCTTCTTCTACTAATTCCCTATACTTTTCTTCAAAACTGTCTGATATGTATTTTAAGAATATAAGTCCTAAAACATCATGCTTATATTCAGAAGCATCTAAATTTCCTCTAAGTCTGTCTGCAGCCTGCCAAATCTTCTTTTCAAATCCTAAATCTGCTGTATTATGTGACATTAGATCACTCCTACTACTCATGTATATTTCTAAGTTTTCTAGTCCATTTGTTAATTCTTTTGTCATTTTAACTGTACTTATAGCTCAGCTACAAGTTTAATAATTCCTAAATTAACAGCATTTCTTAAAACAAGTATATCATTTAATTTTTTATATAACAAGCTAACACCATGCGTCAAAATATTTATAGCATTGATTCATGGACTGTTTATACTATCATAAAGCTTACGATTTCTTTTTGCTATAAACTCAGGGTTTGGTGAGTGTTTACACTCTATCAATAGGGGTATGGTTCCAGGCCATGTCATGCCCCTTGGGCAGCTGCATCTTGCTACATGGAAGTATAGATTTCCATCCTTTTGAACCGGATACTGTACGATACCCTTATCCATGCAAATAATACAGTTTATCCTTCTACCATGGATTTTTTTAGACTTTAGCCTGTGAAATACCCATGTACCACAGTCCTTACAAGCTTTCTTGTATTCATTTCTATAGAATTTGATAGTAGCCCCACATGCTTTACACTCTTCCTCATCATAGTTTTTATTTAGATCTGACTCCACCAAATCAGGTAAAAACTCCCCAATATGCTTCATAATACTAACTCCTTTCTCTTTACCAATAGGTCAATGGCACTTTCTGTAATCTCTGGTGAATAACCAAGAGAACGGATAAATGAAAGCACATCAGGGCCCTTATAATTTTTTACTGCCTCTTTGATATAGCTAGTGGCTGCATTGATTTCGCTGTTAGTGTATATCCTTTTTTGCTGATTTTGGGGCTTACTGTCATTAACTCTTTTAGCCTTTTTACTCTCCCAATTAGCTTCAAGGATTCTTAATGCATCCATGGTCTTGATACCCTTATCCAACCAAGAAATCATGATTTTTTCAGCATATCTCATGCTTCTTGCATTGTTTCTAACGGCAATCTTAAAAGCCTCCACAATCATTTCATCAGGAAGTTCTTTTTGGTACTGTGAGATTAAATCCGAAATGTCAGGAAGCATAGGGCCAATATTTTTGGAATAATAGACATAAGGATTATTGTCTTCGTCTTCTTCTTTTTGTTTAGTTTTGTTTAGTTTATTAATGTTTACCTCAATACTTACATCACTATATCCCTGACTGCTTACCTCACTACTTTCCTCAGGTAAACATTCACTAAAGTCACTTCCACTATTGTCATCATTACTTACCTCACTATTAACCTCTATACTTTCCTCTGGCAAGTAGTCCATAAGGCTAATTAAATCAAATTCTAAGATATATATTCCGCACTTTTTCCTGTTTTCAGGGCTGATATATTTAAAATATCCAAGTTTAGCCAGCTTATTTCTAACTCCTATTAATGTCTTTTCACTTTTAAAACCTGCCTTATACATAAGTTCGGCATTGGTCATGGTAAACTTGTTTCTCCACTTAAGTTCATTGGCCTTTTGCCAAAGAGCCATCAACAAACAAAAACCGGATTGTCCGGTTTCTGCCATTCCGCCAATTGCATTAAACTGTTTTAATAGGGAATATAGATCTGTCATTTTATCAATCACTTCCTATCCATTATGTATTAGCCTTTGTATTTGGCTATTACTTAATAGATAGGAGGATTATGTATAAATGGATATATTCTATAAAGAAAAATTAGATGAAGAAAGTGTTATTCTAAAAAAAAGATGTCAGAAGTGGTCACTTATATTATTTATGAACTTCATAAATTCTTCTTCATTAAATCTCTGC
>JAAYGY010000023.1 GCA_012735575.1 Clostridiales bacterium | reverse complement strand
CTTAGTCTAGTAATACAAGGGTTAGGTGGGGGAAAAATGGTTTTTTCAGTTATTGGTGGTGATATGCGCCAAATTCAATTGATGAATATACTGTTAGATAAGGGTAATAAGGTTAAGGCATTTGGATTCGAAAATTTAGAAGATGAAAGAATAAATTTATATTCCAATATACAGACTGATTTTTTTGATTGTGATGTACTAATATTACCCATCCCCTATAAAAATAGTGATGGTAATATAAACATAAAGCAGTCCAATATAGTTTTGTCATTAAAAGAAATAGCTGAACACATAAGTGATTACAAGCCATGGATTGTATTGGGTAAAGCAGATAAAGAATTTAAAGAGCTGGCCTTTACCAAAGGAATAGAATATACTGACATAACGCAAATGGAATCTTTTTCCATATTAAATGCTATCCCCACTGCAGAAGGAGCTATACAGAGGGCTATGGAGATGACAGATATTACAATCCATGGCGCAAATGTTTTGGTACTAGGCTATGGTAGAATAGGCAGATGTTTATCTAGAATGTTAAAAGGCATAGGTGCTAAGGTAACTGTTGAAGCTAGAAAAGAAGAAGATTTATCTTGGATAATAGAAAATGGATACGAACCAATCCATTTGAAAGAACTAGAAACTGTACTGCCATATCAGGACATTATCTTCAATACTATTCCTCATTTAATCTTAGACAAGAAAAAATTAGCCATGGTCAATAATAAAGCAGTAATTATCGATGTTTCTTCACACCCAGGAGGAGTAGATTTTGATGCAGCAAAAGATTTCGGAATAAAAACCAGCTTAGATCTCGGCCTGCCAGGCATAGTAGCTCCCAGAACATCTGCTCAGATAATATATAGAATTATGGAAAACTGCATCAATGGCAAATACCATAGATAGGGCTATATTGGAGGTGTCAACATGAGTTTTAGTGGATTAAAGATCGGGTTTTGTATATGTGGATCTTTCTGTACATTTGATCAAGTCATACCTGAGCTAAAGAAATTAGTAGCAAAAGGTGCAGATGTTACACCTATTTTTTCAGAAGCAGCATATAGTTGGGATACTAAATTTTATTCAGCAAAAGAATTCAGATCTATAGTAGAAGGTATTACTGGTAAACAGGCAATAAAAAGCGTCGTTGAAGCTGAACCTATAGGGCCAGGAAAAATACTGGATATTATTATAGTGGCACCATGTACTGGTAACACAATGGCTAAATTAGCCAATGGTATAACTGACAGTCCTGTCACTATGGCATGTAAAGCACATTTAAGAAACCAGAGACCTGTTGTTATAGCCATAGCGACTAATGATGGATTAGGAGCAAATGCTAAAAATATTGGGATATTACTCAATATGAAAAATGTTTTTTTTACACCATTCGGTCAAGACGATCCAACAAATAAAAATAATTCTCTAGTAGCAAAGTTTGAATTACTGATACCTACTGTAGAGAAAGCATTAAAGGGTGAGCAAATACAACCCGTATTAGCATAAACATAATTTTTATATTATAATATAAATTTATGGGAAAGCTGTTTTATGAGAAAAACAGCTTTTTCTTGAAGAATATCAATGCTTTATTGATTTTATAATGATTTGACTATATTATAACTGTAGAAACAATAGTCATGTAAAGCAAGAGCAAGCTATTGACAAAAAAGACAACGGAATACACATATATCGTTTGTTAGTCTGTATTTTTTTGATTGGAGGAATAAACATGAAAATTGTTGTTCAGAAGTTTGGTGGCACCTCGCTAGCAACCCCTGAAATGCGATGTAAAGTGGCCGAAAAAATAATAAATGCAAAAAGAGGAGGCTTCAAGCCAGTAGTGGTGGTATCTGCTATAGGAAGAAAGGGGGACCCCTATGCCACCGATACTCTAATAGATATTAATTCACAAATATGTAGGGATATTCATCCCAGAGAAATGGATCTACTTATGGTATGCGGTGAAATAATTTCAGCTGTGGTATTAGCTAATACCTTAAAGGCTAGAGGTTATGAAGCTAGAGCTTTCACTGGAGGTCAGGCAGGCATTATTACGGATACTAATTTTACTCAAGCAGAAATCTTGGAAATAAAACCAGATAGAATATTAGAATCCATAAAGGATGGGAGGATCCCTGTAGTAGCTGGATTTCAGGGGATTACAGAGCAGGGTGATTTTACAACTTTGGGACGGGGAGGCAGCGATGTAACGGCAGTAGCTCTAGGAGAAGCTTTATCGGCTTATGCTGTAGAGATTTTTACCGATGTAGATGGTGTTATGACTGCAGACCCTAAAATAGTGCCAAATGCAAGTGTCCTATCTCATGTAAGCTATTTGGATGTTTTAGAATTAGCTGACAAGGGAGCCAAGGTAATTCATCCTAGGGCTATTGAGTATGCTATTCGCGCTAAAATTCCAGTATTTATAAAAAATACTTCAAATAGTACTCCAGGAACTGTAATATCCTTTGAAAATGAAAGATCTTTCGGTCCCAAAAATATTATTTCGACACAAGTTGTAACAGGAGTTGCCCATATAACCGGACGAATTCAAGTAACTATATACCAAGATGATCCTATTATTAACAATAGAATTTTGGCTCTGTTAGCAGATAATCATATAAGTATAGACATAATAAATATCTTTCCTGATAAGATGATCTTCACAATAGATGAAGGCAAAAAAGAGAGGGCATCACAAATAATAAAAGAATATAATTGTAAGTTTTCTATAATAGAAAACTGCAGTAAGATATCTGTTGTCGGTAGTAAAATGAGGGGTGTCCCAGGAGTTATGTCTGCTATCGTTAGAGCCTTGACTAGAAATAATATACAAATTTTACAAACAGCTGACTCTCATACCACCATATCTTGTCTTGTTAAAGGGGAAGATACAGCAAAGGCAGTTATTGCTCTGCATCAGGAATTTGAACTATATAAAAAAAATAAATGATAATAATCAAATAAGTCCTTAATGGACTTATTTCTTTTATATAGGGAAAGAATAAAATAGTGAAAACAATCAAACAAAAAAAGATAGGTGATAGCTATGATAACACTTGAAAACAAAATAAATTCTAATCAATCAGAAGGTAAACAGGATAAAGAAACAGTTAGTAAAAATATTAAGGATTATGGGACAACTAGTGTTCCAGAGGCTCCTCTGAGCAATATTCATTGTCTTACTATTATTGGACAAATAGAAGGCCACTTGGTCTTGCCACCTCAAAATAAAACAACAAAATATGAGCATCTTATTCCTCAGTTGGTTGCTATTGAAGAAAGCAAAGATATAGAAGGCATAATTTTGATATTAAACACTGTGGGAGGAGATGTAGAAGCTGGGCTTGCCATTGCAGAATTGATAAGTACAATGTCAAAACCATCGGTATCTTTGGTTCTAGGTGGTGGTCATAGTATTGGAGTGCCTTTATCGGTATGCACCGATTATTCTTTTATTGCATCGACTGCTACTATGACCATACATCCCATACGTATGACAGGAGTTATAATAGGTGTCCCCCAGACATATGAGTATTTTAACAAAATGCAGGAAAGAGTTGTTAATTTCGTTACCAGGCATTGTAAAATTTCTAAGGACAAGTATAATGAGCTGATGCTCAGAACTGGTGAATTAGCTAATGATGTAGGAACTGTTCTGGTAGGTGAGGAAGCTGTGGAATGCGGATTAATAGATGAAGTGGGTGGCTTAAACAGTGCTGTTAATAAGTTAAGAGAGTTAATACAAAGTAAAAAAAAGGAGGAAATAGAATGATAATATACTCCATTATTCCAATAGAGACTATTTTCTCAATGGATCAGCAAAAAGATAAAGATATAGAAAAGAATAAAATTATTGAGTTTAATAAGATAAAAGTGGAAGCTAGATTAATAGAGGAAGATATTTATGAAATACAACGAATTATTTCAACCAACATTCATGACTATCTAGCTCCATGGTTACAACCAGGTACTAGGATTAGATTAAACTATCAGCTAGATGAATTTTTTCCAAAAAATCGGTGGTAAGGTTGGAGTAAAGGTGATATAATTGATTGAGGTCATTTTATCTATCTATACTGAAAGGGGTTAGGGACTTGAGTATTTTTCATGCAATTTTATTAGGATTAATCCAAGGACTGACAGAGTTCTTACCTATTAGCAGCTCTGGTCATTTGGTAGCTTTTCAGCAAATTTTTGCAATACCAGGTGCTAGCTTAACTGTTGATGTGGCACTCCACTTAGGAACCTTAGTGGCAGTTTTTGCCTTTTATTGGCATGATATTATAAACATGATTAAAGAATTTTTTCTATGGATAGGAGAATTATTAAGAATAAGAAATCCCAGAAAAAACAACGATAATGGCTATAGGAAAATGATGATTATGATAATAATCGCTACTATACCAACAGGACTTATTGGACTTCTGTTTAATGATATTTTTGAAAAAGCCTTCTCATCTATCTATGTAGTAGGATTTACTTTATTAATAACCGGTACTCTTTTGTGGTTATCTAATAGAATAGTAAAAGGACGGAAACAGGCTAAAGATATTTCTGTAGTAGATGCAATAACTGTAGGATTAATACAGGGTATGGCCATTACTCCTGGAATCTCACGTTCAGGTTCTACTATTTTTGCGGGCATGCTGAGAGGATTTAATATGGAACTTGCAACAAAATTTTCATTCCTACTCTCTATTCCTGCTATTTTAGGTGCAGCTGTATTAGAAGGAAAGAAGATTTTAGAACAGGGACTTGAATTAGCCGATGGCTTCCCTGTTCTTATCGGATTTGTTGTAGCAGCTGTTTCTGGCTTTTTTGCTATTAAACTCCTAGTAAACTTAATAAACAAGCGCAAATTACATTACTTTTCATACTATTGTTGGGGAGCTGGTATTTTGATTATTCTATACTCCCTGGTGCTTCATTAACTATAAAATTCAACAAGCACAGAAATCACTGTGCTTGTTGAATTTTGCACTGGGATAGAATATTGACTAGTAACTGAGGTGGTATCATGGCCAAAAAATTGGCTAATTCAAAGAAAACTAAAGCTAAAAGAAAAAGAAAGAATAATTTGAAATATGAGCTCATAGGCATTTTTGTCATTGGTTTGGGATTCTTTGCATTACTAAGTATATATACATCCTCTGCAGGTATAATTGGTGTTTATTTTGATAGGATCTTAAAGGGCTTATTTGGTATTATAGCTTATATAATGCCTCTTTTTATCGTATTAGTAGGTGCATTAACTATCATGACGTATTATAAAAAAATTAACAAAGCTAAATTGGCATTGACCATGTTCTCAGTTGTGCTTATTTTCCAGTTGATTCATCTCTTTTATATAGATGATTTGGACAAAACTGGACTTTGGCCTTTTATAGTAGATTCATATAATAAAGGTATTGAGATCTGTGGAGCAGGTGCATTGTTTTCACCACTGGTTTATGTTATTTATAAATTATTTGGGTTTTTAGGGGGTTATTTATTCCTTATAGTTTTGTTTCTTATAGATATTTTATTGTTAACAAATCTTTCTCTTAAGCAATTGGGCACTAGTTTATACTCTAAGTTAAAGGGAAAAATAGTTATAAAAGACAGGACTAAGGAGATAGTTAACCGGGATAAAATAAGAGGAAATGATAAATCTTTCGAAGGTGAAATAATTGAATTTGATACGTTTAGTCAAGAACAAGAAGATCCTGTGCACCTAAAGGATGCATTTGAGAATCATGACAAGAAAAATCAACCAGTAGAAACAGACAATCAGATTAAAATTATTGAATATAGTAGTCAAAATGATAAAATAGAAGAAAGAAATAAAAGTCAAAAATCTTCAATTTCAGTTGAAGATGATAAGGATGAAATTATCCATATACCGCCGTCACAGAAGGACGCAGATTCCATGCTCTATTCCTTTCCACCCATAGAATTATTAAATAAACCTGATAATTCAAAAGAGTCTAAAATAAGTGGATCTAAAATGAGGAATAATGCTAAGCTATTAGAAGACACCTTGGCCAGCTTTGGAATTTCTGCTAAAGTACTCCAGGTCAGTAGAGGACCAGCTATTACCAGATACGAGCTCCAACCTGCACCTGGGATAAAGGTTAGTCGAATAGTAAATCTCGCTGATGATATTGCTTTAAATCTTGCGGCTTCTGGTGTAAGAATAGAGGCACCCATACCTGGAAAAGCTGCCATAGGAGTAGAAGTGCCTAATAAGAATATATCACCAGTTCTTATTCGAGAGGTTTTAGAATCTAGCGCTTTCAAAAAGCATTCATCAAAATTAAGTTTTGCTTTAGGTAAGGATATTGCTGGTAAAGTTATTATAGCAGACATTGCCAGGATGCCTCACTTGTTAATAGCTGGTGCTACTGGTTCTGGCAAGAGTGTTTGTATTAATAGTCTTATTGTTAGTATTCTTTATAAAGCTTCTCCAGAAGATGTAAAGCTTATACTAATTGATCCTAAAGTAGTAGAATTAAACCATTTTAATGGAATTCCTCATCTGCTGATACCGGTAGTGACAGATCCCAAAAAAGCATCAGGAGCTTTAAATTGGGCAGTACAGGAAATGAGTAACAGATACAAATTGTTTGCTAATAAAGGTGTTAAAGATTTACATAGCTACAATGAGAAGATAAAAGAGCCTGATGAAAAGAGACTCCCTCAGATTATTGTAATTGTTGATGAATTGGCAGATCTGATGATGGTAGCTCCAGGAGATGTAGAAGACGCTATTTGCCGTTTAGCACAAATGGCTAGGGCTGCTGGTATCCATCTAGTAATTGCTACCCAACGTCCATCGGTGGATGTTATTACAGGGCTTATTAAAGCAAATATACCTTCTAGAATTGCATTTGCTGTATCATCTCATGCTGATTCTAGAACTATATTGGATATGGGAGGAGCTGAAAAACTCCTGGGGAGAGGCGATATGCTCTTTTATCCGGTAGGTGCCAGCAAACCTATAAGAGTTCAAGGATGTTTTGTATCAGAGAAGGAAGTAGATGATGTAGTTAATCATATAAAAGCTGCATACCAGACACCATCCTATGATATGGATGTGATTGAAGAGATTGCTGCAGATAAAGAGGAGCATATAGATGACGATTGTGATGAGCTTCTGCCAGAAGCTATAGAGATAGTGATAGATGCAGGACAAGCATCCATCTCCATGTTACAAAGACGTTTGCGCGTGGGATATGCAAGGGCTGCACGTATGATTGATGAAATGGAAGCGAGAGGTATTGTCAGTGGATTTGAGGGCAGTAAACCAAGAAAAGTCCTTATAAGCAAAGAAGAATTTGAAGAACTATATAGTGAATAAGGGAGAAGATTAGATATGGAAAACTATCATAAACTAAAAGTAGGCATGATCTCCTTAGGATGCTCAAAAAATCAAGTAGACTCAGAGGTTATGCTGGGACTTATTAGTAGAGAAGGATATGAGATTGTAAACTGCTCTAAAGATGCTGATGTTATTATTATTAATACATGTGGGTTTATAGAATCTGCAAAAGAAGAAGCCATAGATACAATTTTAGAACAAGCAGTTTACAAAAAACAAGGGAAATGCCAAAAACTAATTGTTACAGGCTGTCTAGCACAGCGTTATGGTAATGAACTACTGGAGGAAATACCTGAAATTGATAATGTTGTAGGAACTTCTAGATATACTGATATATTAGAGGTTATAAAGGAAAGGGACGAAAAAGAATATCTACAGGCTTCCCCATATTATTGGGAAATATTAGAACAGAATCCTGATAGAATTCTTACAACGCTACCGGGCACTGCCTATTTAAAAATTGCAGAAGGGTGTGATAACCACTGTTCTTACTGTGCAATTCCATATATTCGAGGAAAATATCGTAGTAGAAGTATGCCCAGCCTTATAGAAGAAGCCAAAGCATTAACCCAAAAAGGCGTTAAAGAATTAATCGTTATCGCCCAAGATATTACCAGGTATGGTTTAGATTTATATGATGGTAGCAATCTTGTCAGCCTCTTAAAAGAGCTTTGCAAAATAGAAAACTTAAAATGGATTAGGCTGCTATACTGTTATCCAGATAGAATAACCGACGAGTTATTAGACATAATAGCCAGTGAGAATAAAATTTGTAAGTATTTAGATATCCCTCTGCAGCATGTAAATCCCACTATTATACAAAGGATGAACAGGCGTTTTTCAATGTTACAAGCCAAACAGCTGATAGACAAAATTAGAAAAAAAGTTCCTGATGTTGTTATACGAACTACCTTTATTGTAGGTTTCCCTGGGGAGGGTGGGAATGAATTTGAGGAGTTGAAAGCATTTATAGAAAATTGTCCTGTTAATCATGCTGGAGTATTTGCCTATTCCAGAGAAGAAGGAACACCATCAGCTGATTTCTCGGATCAAGTTGATGATACAACTAAAGAAAATCGGAAGAACTCCCTAATGGCTTTGCAAAGAAGAATATCAAAAAAATTTAATAGAAAATATGTTAACAAGATTTTAGATGTACTTATTGAAGGCGAAGATTCACCAGGTGTTTATTTAGGCCGCCATTATGGACAGGCTCCAGAAATTGATGGTCATGTCTATGTGATAAGCGATGAAGCTTTAAAACCTGGAGATTTTGTGCCGGTAAAGATTACAAAGGCTTATGATTACGATTTATTGGGGGATCACTATGAATTTAGCAAATAGAATTACTTTTACTAGGATATTTATAATTCCATTATTTATCCTTTGCTTGTTAAGCAATTTTCCTTACAGTAATTATGTAGCAGCTTTTATTTTTCTTTTAGCTGCTAGTACCGATAGTATGGACGGCTATATAGCTCGAAAAAGAAATGAGATTACCAATTTAGGCAAATTTTTGGATCCATTGGCAGATAAACTGTTAATTACCTCTGCTCTGGTAATATTAGTAGAAATGGGACGGATTTCTTCTGTAGTAGCAATAATAATAATTAGTCGCGAGTTTATTGTCACCGGTTTCCGAGTTATAGCTGCATCCAAAGGAATTGTCATTGCTGCCAGTTGGTTGGGCAAAGTTAAAACTATAATACAAATTGTATCAATAGTTTCTATACTCCTTAACAACTTTCCTTTTGAGCTGATAGACTTTCCTTTTGATACTATTTCTATATATTTAGCAACTATAGTAACCATATTATCTGGTATAGATTACATATATAAGAACCGAAATGTGTTAAGAGAAACTGTATAAATATAACCAACATCATTATACAGGAGATTAACATAATCAATACTTAACTTGTAAGGAGGTTAATTATAGTGGATGCTGAAATAATTGGTGTAGGAAGCGAACTCTTGTTAGGCCAAATATCCAATACAGATGCCCAATATATATCACAAAAGCTTTCCCAGTTAGGTATTAACGTCTTTTATCATACAGTAGTTGGAGATAATAGTAAACGTCTTAAAAAAGCCTTAGAAATTGCTGTGGATAGAGTAGATATAATAATTACCACAGGGGGATTAGGCCCTACTATGGACGATATAACTAAAGAAACAATTGCCGAATTTTTAGGAATTCCTCTAGAATTACATCAACCCAGTGTCGACAGAATAGAGAATTATTTTGCTAAGAGAGGAAGAACTATTAGCCAAAACAACTATAAACAAGCGTATTTCCCAAAAGGATCAATTATTCTTTCAAATAATCATGGTACTGCACCAGGCGCTATATTAGAATATAATAATAAAATTTTCATAATACTTCCTGGTCCTCCAAGAGAACTTCAACCCATGTTCGAAGAGCATGTGATCCCTTATCTGGAAAATAGAAGTAGTGAAAAAATTGTATCAAGGGTGCTCAAGATATATGGCATAGGTGAATCTGATATGGAAGAAAAAATTAAGGACTTGCTCATTGACCAAAGCAATCCTACTATAGCTCCTTTAGCAGGCGTATCGGAATTATCTATTAGGCTTACCGCTAAAACATCAAGAAATGAAGACCCTTTTAAATTAATTCAGCCTATAGAAAGAAAAATAAGGGAAAGATTGGGCGATGTAGTATATGGAGTAGATGATGATACTTTAGAGAGTGTAGTTGTGAATTTACTAATAGAATCAGGTAAAACAATAGCTACTGCTGAATCATGCACAGGCGGATTGATTGCGGAAAGAATAACTAGTATTCCAGGGGCATCTAAGGTTTTTCTTCAGGGAATTGTTTCCTATAGTAATCAATCAAAGATAGAAATATTGAAAGTTTCCAAAGATGCTATTGCTAAGTATGGGGCTGTGAGCAGAGAAACAGCTGAAGAAATGGTTAAGGGAATAATAAAAACTTCAGGGGCTGATATAGGAATAGCAGTAACTGGTATCGCGGGACCTGGTGGAGGAACGAAGGATAAACCAGTCGGTCTAGTATATATAGCAGTTGCAGATAATAAAGGATTTCTAACTGTCAACAGATATAATTTATTAGGAGACAGAAAAAGAGTCCAGCAATCATCAGCCTCTATTGCCCTGGATTCCATAAGACGTGCATTATTAAACAAGAAAATAGACTAAGATCAAAGGATAGAAGGGATTGACTACTCACGAATAATATTATATAATAAATCAAGAACAGACGTTCGATCAAAGCGCTTTTTGATTTTATTATATGGAAAGGCAGGTGAGCCCCGGGCTGATTCGGGGAATAGATGTGGAAAAGCAAAAAGCACTTGATATGGCCTTAGCACAAATTGAAAAGCAATTTGGCAAAGGCTCTATTATGAGATTAGGTGAAGATACCCATCTGAACGTGGAAGTTATACCTACAGGATGTCTAGACTTAGATGTGGCGTTGGGAGTAGGAGGTTTACCAAGAGGCAGAGTAGTAGAGATCTTTGGACCAGAATCTTCTGGTAAGACTACTGTTGCTCTTCACGTTATTGCTGAAGCACAAAAATTAGGTGGAACTGCCGCATTTATCGACGCTGAACATGCCCTGGACCCAAATTATTCCGCTAAACTGGGTGTAAATTTAGATAACCTATTGATATCTCAGCCCGATACCGGGGAGCAGGCTTTGGAAATTACTGAAGCACTAGTTAGGAGCGGTGCTATAGATGTTGTTGTTATAGATTCTGTTGCAGCATTGGTTCCTAAAGCTGAGATAGAAGGGGAGATGGGGGATTCCCATGTTGGACTACAAGCCCGTTTAATGTCCCAAGCACTACGTAAACTATCAGGAATAATAAGTAAATCAAATACTGTTGCTATATTTATAAATCAGCTAAGGGAAAAGGTAGGAGTGATGTTTGGAAATCCAGAGGTTACACCTGGTGGACGAGCATTGAAATTTTACTCCTCTATTCGCTTGGATGTACGTCGGGTAGAAACATTAAAACAGGGTTCCGATATGGTAGGAAATCGAACACGGGTCAAGGTGGTAAAAAACAAAGTTGCTCCTCCTTTTAAACAAGCTGAGTTTGATATCATATATGGTGAAGGCATATCCAAAGAAGGGTCTATACTGGATCTTGCTGCTTCTAAGAACATTGTAAATAAAAGTGGTGCCTGGTATTCCTATGGTGATATTCGTCTAGGTCAGGGCAGAGAAAATGCCAGACAATTTTTAAAAGAGAATAAGGATATAAGAGATGAAATTGAATTAAAGGTTCTAAAAGAGTATGGCTTAGATACCTATAGATCTCATAATAATGATAACAAAGAGTAAAAAATCCCTTACGGGATTTTTTTACATGAATTATTTGTAAATGCTCAGGCATTCTGCTATAATAGAGTAAATCAATTTTATCATGTACAATGAAATCCTATTAATTACGGAGGTGATTAGTTTGATAGAAGAATCTATTCAAACAGTTCGCGAAGAACGTGGTAAGGTTATATTTGCTGATGATGTAGTAGCCACTATTGCTGGTCTTGCAGCACTAGAGGTTGAAGGTGTAGCATCTATGAGTGCAGGAATTGTTGAAAAGTTCGGCAAAAAAACTCCTACAAGGGGTGTAAGAGTAGAAGTTGGTGAAAAAGAAACTTCGATTGATCTATACATGATTGTTGAATATGGGGTTCAGATTCCAGAAGTAGCATGGAATGTTCAGGAAAATGTAAAGAAATCAGTTGAGACTATGACCGGTTTGTCAGTTGTTGAGGTAAATATATACATACAAGGAATTGAATTTCACAAAGATTCTAAGGAAAAAGAGCCTAGTGATATGACCCAATAAAAGTATAGACCCTCTGATAAAGATCAGAGGGTTATTGCATGTATGATTTTTACAAAAAATCAATATAAAGGAAGGTTGAGCTAATGAAAATCAAATTCTTAGATCGGCTATTACTAACTATATATACCTTTATTATTTTGCTATTATCTTTAGCTATTTTAGTGGCATGTGTAGCAATAGGAGTCAATATAATTCCAGTAAGCCAAGTGAACGCGGCTCTCCATAATATACAGTTTAATTGGCAGTTGCTATTAATAGCATCATTAATTTCTTTAATTTTTATAGTTATTAGTTTTAAATTGCTCTTTACCCGTTCAAGACCTAAGGTTCTAAGCAATGCTTTGGTAAAACATACAGACCTAGGAGCTATTAGGGTATCAATTCAAGCTTTAGAGATCATGGTACAGAAAGCGGTACGTGGCTTTAATGAAGTCAAAGATGTAAGAATAAATATTATAACAGAAGACGATGGGATTAAGATACAGCTTAAACTGTTTCTCATGCCCGATGTTGTATTGCCTGAAATTTCGGCAGCTATACAGAAAAAAG
Source organism: Clostridiales bacterium (assembly GCA_012735575.1). Lineage (GTDB taxonomy): Bacteria > Bacillota > Clostridia > Caldicoprobacterales > UBA3941 > JAAYGY01. The sequence continues at coordinate 66,216 of JAAYGY010000023.1, read as the reverse complement.
TAAAAGAATATGTTCAAAACTATTCTGGTATTCTAGTAAAGGAGATCTTTATATATATTGATAATCTATTAACACCTCAACAAAGATCAAAGGTTCAATGAGGGGGTGTATAGAAGTGTTTAGGGAATTGCTAAATGAATTGTTGACAAACCATCGTGGAAAGTTTTTAGGTGTATTATTGGGTTTTATATTAGGAGTAGTTATATTAATAATAGGATTTTGGAAGACTTTATTTCTTGCATTGTGCGGAATCATCGGTTACTTGATAGGTGGAATATCCGATAAGAAAGAAAAGTTTATCTCTTTTTTGGACAGAATATTACCTAACAGTTAAAGAATTATTATTAATATATAAATAAAAAATCCAATTTACTGGTATATATTATTCGGAGGAAATAGATGGCTAGAAAATTTGCGAGAGAGGCATTAATGAAACTACTGTATGAAAAAGACATAGCTGGTGAACACCATGAAGAATCTTTATTAGCCCTTATAGAAGAATTTCAATTGATTGAAAATGATGAAAAATACATAAGAGAGATTCTTTATTCAATGGACCAAAAACAGTCGATGATAGATATTTATATTGAGAAATATGCCAAGGAATGGACCGTAGATCGGATGTCTAAGGTGGATCTTGCTATTCTTCGACTTGCTATGTTTGAGATACTATACAGAGAGGATATTCCTTATAGCGTGTCAATCAATGAAGCTGTGGAGTTAGCAAAAAAATATAGCAGCGAAAAGTCCAGTTCATTTATTAATGGAATTTTGGGGAATTTCATAAGAATGGAATCTCTCGAAAAAAATAAGGGGCTGGAGAATCAATGAAAGTAGTATTGGGGTTTGACACCAGTTGTTATACAACATCCATGGCAGCAGTAGATCTAAAAGGCAACCTGATTTCTAATGGTGAGATTCTACTAAAAGTAGATGAGGGACAGCGCGGCATAAGTCAATCAAAGGCTTTGTTTCAGCATCTACATAATTTGCCAGATATCACTAGCTTAATCTCATATAATACTCAAAATTTAGATATTGTAGCAATATGTAGCAGTGCAAAACCCAGGCCAGTAATGGAATCATATATGCCAGTTTTTATGGTATCCTATCTAGTTGGAAAAGCTATGGCCAATTTATTAAAGGTTCCTTTTTATGGCACAACTCATCAAGAAGGTCATATAATGGCTGCCTTATCTTCAGTAGAAGGTCTAAATGAAGATAACTTCATAGCTATTCATCTTTCTGGCGGTACTTCGGAAATGCTGGATGTTAATAAAAAAGAAGCTGGTTTTGATATTTCTATTATTGGTAAAACACAGGATCTACATGCTGGCCAGTTTGTTGACAGGGTAGGAGTAGCTTTGGGTCTTTCTTTTCCGGCAGGACCAAAATTAGAAGAATTAGCACTTAAAGGACAACGGGGAAAGGTTATTATTCCTTCATTTGTAAGAAAAGATGAGATAGGATTTTCAGGTGCTGAAACCCACGCGAGAAGGTTAATAGAGGCAGGGGAAAATCCAGCAGACATAGCGCTGGCAGTTTTTATGTGCTTAGTGAAAACCTTGGAGAAATGGATTGCAAATGCTATTAAAGAAAGAAAAATAAAAAATATTTTAATGGTAGGTGGAGTTTCATCCAATAGTATAATACGTCAGCATCTTGAAATAAGACTTAAAAAGTATGATAAATCTATAAGGCTCTTGTACGCTCAACCTAATTTATCTAGGGATAATGCTGTTGGAGTTGCGCTACTAGGTCTTCAAAAGTACTATACTGATTATCACAAAAACAATATGATTGGATTTTAACCCCTTGTATTTGTATTAGTTATTACTTATCCATCAAAATAAATAGAATCATAGTTAATACTTGCTTGTAAGTATAATTAATATTTTTACTTGAGCTGAAATTACTGGTCTTCTACATCAAATTAATAATAGGAGGGATTATTAATGACAGCGAAAATTATAGATGGAAAAGCTTTAGCTAGTAGAATAAGAAGTTCTTTAAAGAATGATATTCAGAAGCTAAGCAGAGAGAAAGGATACCTTCCTGGTCTAGCGGTTATACTTGTGGGTAAGGATCCAGCATCACAAATTTACGTAAGAAATAAGGAAAAAGCATGCAAAGAAATAGGAATTGAGTCTCGAGTTATATATATGGAAGAGAATATATCTCAAGATGAGCTGCTACGAGAAATAAATACATTAAATAATGATAAAAGCATTCATGGAATACTGGTACAGCTTCCTTTACCTAGTCATATTGACGAAGATGCTGTCATCAGTGCAATTGATCCTATGAAAGACGTAGACGGGTTTCATCCTGTAACAACTGGAAAACTTTTTGTTGGCCAAATGGGTTTTGAACCTTGCACACCCAAAGGTATTATTACCTTGATAAAAGAAACTGGGCAAGATATTACTGGCAAGCATGCAGTAGTAATAGGGCGCAGTAATATAGTTGGTAAACCTGTAGCCATAATGCTCCTTAGAGAAAATGCTACAGTAACCATATGCCATTCTAAAACGAAAAAACTTAAGGAAATATCAAAAAATGCAGACATATTGGTAGTTGCTATGGGTAGACCTGAATCTATTGATGATGGATATATAAAAGAAGGAGCTATTGTAATAGATGTTGGAACTACAAGGGTAGATGGAAAACTTAAGGGAGATGTTGTCTTTGATAAGGCTGTCCATAAGGCAGGATGGATTACTCCTGTACCAGGAGGAGTAGGCCCTATGACTATCACCATGCTGCTTAAAAATACTATACTGGCTGCTTATGGTAATGAATAGACAGATATTTACAATAGAACAGGTTAATAACTATGTGAAGAGCCTTATGGATAATGATCCTTTACTCCAAGACCTATGGATAAGGGGGGAAATATCTAATTTTAAACGACATTCTTCAGGACATATGTATTTTACTCTAAAAGATAATCAGGCACGTATAAAGTGTGTATTTTTTAAATACTATGGAGAAAGTCTTAACTTTATCCCATCCGATGGGATGTCTGTCTTAGTAAGGGGTAATATTTCTTTATATTCCAAGGATGGACAATATCAATTATATGTACGATATATGGAGAAGGATGGGATAGGAGAATTATATGCTGCTTTTGAAACCTTGAAAAATAAACTGAGGGAAGAAGGTCTATTTAGACAAGAGTATAAAAAGCCCCTACCTGCTTATCCTAAGAGAATTGCTATTATAACGTCCCATACTGGAGCTGCTGTTCATGATGTTATTAAGGTAATATCAAAGAGAAATCCGACAGTAGATATTTTAATTATACCTGTAATGGTTCAGGGCGAGTATGCCAAGGATCAGATCAGTGCTGCTATTAACTATGCCAATACTCGGGAGGATATAGATATTCTGATTGTAGGAAGAGGAGGGGGGTCCATAGAAGAGCTATGGGCTTTTAATGAAGAAAAAGTAGCCCGTGCTATATTTAGTTCTAGAATTCCTGTAATATCTGCTGTAGGTCATGAAACCGACTTTACTATTGCTGATTTAGTAGCAGATGTTAGAGCAGCTACACCTTCTGCTGCTGGTGAAATAGCAGTTACTGAAATATCAAATATATATGAGACTTTAAATATATTAAATAGAAGACTTCAGGATTCGATAACTCACAAATTGAAAGATTTGGATAATTATCTTAATAATCTATCCAATAGTTATGTTTTGAAGTATCCTGAGCGCTGGTTTGCTGCATATGATCAAAGATTGGATTATGCTATGGAGAAAATAAGGGCAAATATGACCAATGTAATGAGTACAAAGTCTGATAGATTTGTTAGAGCTGTTTCATATTTGGAAATTTTAAATCCTCTTTCTATAATGATGAGAGGATTTAGTATCGTTACTGATATTGAAAAAGGAGATATTATAAGATCTATTGATCAGTTGCATGAAAATATGAAAGTGAAAATTCACTTGACGGATGGCAATGCTACTTGTAATATAACTAGTAAAGAAAAGGAGCCTGCCAATGAATACTGAATTGGAGAAGTCTATAACTTCATTAAATTTTGAGGAGGCTATTGCTGAGCTTGAGGAAATCATTGAGAAATTGGAGAGTCAAGAATCTGATCTTACTCTTGAAGAGGCGGTAGAGCTGTACAAGAGAGGTATTCTTTTGTCTCAGCATTGTAATCAAATACTGGAAAAAGCTCAGCAAGAGATAAAAATTTTAACGAAAAATCAGAACGGAGAATTAGAGGAAATATCATTTGTAGAGGAATAATATGGTTATGTTTAAGAAACAATACGATGAATTAGCAACAAAAGTAAATGATTATTTACGAATAACACTGGATAGCATGAAAAAATATCCGAAAATTATATTTGATTCTATGGAATATAGTCTTTTTGCAGGAGGTAAGCGCCTTCGCCCTGTAATGTTACTAGCATCACACAAATTATTAGAAGGGGATTTAGAAGAATCTCTACCATTAGCAGGAGGATTAGAAATGATTCATACCTATTCTTTAGTACATGATGATCTTCCAGCTATGGATAATGATGATTTTAGAAGGGGTGTCCCTACAAATCATAAGGTTTTTGGTGAAGGTATTGCTATTTTATGTGGGGATGCCTTGCTTAATTTAGCATATGAAACTATGATAGATAATGCTCTAAGACGTCCTGAAAAGCTTATAAATCATCTTAATGCTATTAATACCATCGCAAAAGCTGCAGGAATTAGAGGTATGATAGGTGGTCAGGTAGTTGATTTAGAAAATGAAGGCAAGGATATTGACCCTGATATACTACAATATATCCATGAGCATAAAACAGGTGCTCTGTTTATGGCTTCCTTAAAGGCTAGTATTATGTTGGAAGACCCTCCTGAGAATATATCAAAAGCTCTTTTAGAATATGGAAAATCCTTAGGATTGGCCTTTCAAATAATAGATGATATTTTGGACGTTGTGGGAGATGATAAAAAGCTAGGCAAAATGACTGGCAGAGATAGGGAAAAGGATAAAGCTACATATGTAGATAAATATGGTTTAGAAAAATCATGGTCCATTGCCAAAGAACTGTGCGATAATGCTATAGCTCAAATATCAATATTTGGCCCAGAAGGTGAATTTTTTATACAATTAGCTAATTTCATCATCGATCGTCACAACTAGGAGGAAAGTCATGGACTCTTTTACTCAATTACTTTACAATAACATAATTTGGGTTAGCTTGTTAGCATGGTTTGTAGCACAACTACTAAAAGTAATACTGACATTGATTCTTAATAAAAAACTTGATGTTAGACGTTTTGTTGGTGCTGGTGGTATGCCAAGTTCCCACTCTGCTTTTGTAGTGTCTTTGGCAACATGTGTTGGAAAATTAGAAGGATATGACTCACCTATTTTTGCTGTAGCTATTACTTTTGCATTAATTGTTATGTATGATGCAGCTGGCGTAAGAAGAGCAGCGGGAAAGCAAGCTGCTGTTCTTAATGACATTCTGGAACAAATTCAAACAAAAAGGAGTATTCCTGAAGAAAAGCTTAAGGAGTTGCTGGGCCATACTCCTATTGAAGTTTTTGCTGGTGCATTACTAGGATTTCTTATATCGCAGATTTTTTTCTAATAGTTAAATATTTTTTATGGATATATTTGACAATTGATAAAGCTTATTTATTTAGAGTTAATTTTTCAAAAATAATAACAATGATAATTGCAAAATAACACAGATTATGGTCTAAAGACTAATCTAGGGAAAATAAGATTTGACTGAAAAGAAAGAGGCATAATTATGAAATATTCATTGCTTGATTCTATCGAATCACCGAAGGATCTTAAAGCATTGACACTAGAAGATTTGGAAATATTATCCCAGGAGATAAGGGACTTTGTTTTAAACAGTGTCTCTAAAACTGGCGGACATTTAGCGTCCAATCTGGGTGTGGTGGAGCTTACTATTGCGCTCCACTATGTTTTCAATAGCCCTCATGATAAATTGATTTGGGATGTAGGTCATCAATCCTATATTCATAAGATTCTAACTGGACGAAAGTACAAGTTTGACACCCTAAGACAATTTGGAGGATTAAGTGGTTTCCCTAAACGCAAGGAAAGCAACCATGATATTTTTGAAACAGGCCATAGCAGTACTTCTATATCAGCAGCACTAGGTATAGCCAGAGCAAGAGATTTACAAGCCCATGATAATTATCATGTTATAGCTGTTATTGGGGATGGTGCACTGACAGGTGGAATGGCGTTTGAAGCATTAAATGACGCAGGTCATAGTAAAACTAATTTAATCGTTATACTTAACGATAATGAAATGTCAATATCTCATAATGTTGGAGCCCTGGCAGGGCATCTTTCTAAAATTAGGGCTAGCTCTGAATATAATTGGATAAAAAGGGGTACACAGAATCTATTAGATAAGTTACCTAGAATAGGCCAGCCGATAGCCAAAGGTATGGAACTGGTTAAGAGAGGTTTTAAATCTTTAGTGGTTCATGGTATGATATTTGAAGAAATGGGTTTTAAATATTTAGGACCCATTGATGGTCATAAAATCAGCAGTTTGATTAATGTTCTGGGACAAGCTACAAAAATGGAGGGGCCTGTACTCATCCATGTTATTACCCAAAAAGGTAAGGGATATGAATTTGCTGAAGATAATCCGGAATTTTTTCATGGTGTTCCTCCTTTTACTATGAAGACTGGCAAAGCTCGCAAGAAAAATGTCCCGACTTTCTCAACAACTTTTGGTAATAAATTAGTTGAACTAGCTCGCAATGACGAGAAGGTAGTAGCTATATCGGCAGCAATGCTGGAGTCTACTGGTTTAATGAAGTTTAAAGAAATATTCCCTCACCGAATTTTCGATGTAGGAATTGCAGAACAGCATGCTGTAACCATGGCCGCAGGATTAGCTGTCAATGGATTAAAACCTTATGTAGCAATTTATTCAACCTTCCTTCAAAGAGCTTATGACCAAATACTTCATGATGTCTGTCTTCAAAACCTTCCTGTTAGGTTTGTTATTGATCGTGCTGGCTTAGTAGGCCAAGATGGAGAAACCCATCAGGGGGTGTTTGATATTAACTATCTCAGTCATATTCCAAACATGACTATATTTGCTCCAAAAGATACTGATGAATTAAGGGACATTATGGATTATACCATAGATCATAATGGACCGGTTGCTATAAGGTATCCCAAAGGATATACAGATCTTTCACTGATAAGTTCATATCCCCACAAAGGAGACAGTGAATTCAATCCCTATAATTGGGAAATATTGATTAATGGTACTGATTGCAGCTTATTATCCTTTGGTAAAATGTTAGAGATAGCTATTAAAGCATCTAAACTTTTATTACAGAAGGGTATCAGCTGCCAGGTTATAAACGCCAGATGTATAAAACCTCTAGATGAGTTAACCTTAAAAACTCTATCCCAGTGTCAATTAAATTGGATTACATTAGAAGATAATGTATTATCAGGAGGTTTTGGCAGTGCAATAAATAATTATGCTATTAGTAATAACCTTGATGTACATATTTTAAATTTAGGAATTCCAGATAATTTTGTGCCTCAAGGAAGAGTAGAAGAGTTATTTGAGCTAGTATCTCTTGATGCTAATAGTGTAGCCCAAAGAATATTAAGTTTTTTAAATTTCAATAAGGAGAATGTATATGTCCACAATGCCAAAACAAAGACTTGATGTAGTATTAGTCCAAAAAGGGCTGGTGGAATCCCGTGAAAAGGCAAAACGCATTATTTTATCAGGCGCAGTTTATGTAGCTGGGCAAAAAATAGACAAGGCAGGAACTCTGGTATCTCCTGAAGATGATATATATATTGAAGATAATCATATTCCCTTTGTAAGTAGAGGGGGCTTAAAACTAAAAAAAGCTCTAGATTTATTCAAGCCGCCCGTTAAAAATAGAGTTTATATGGATGTAGGTGCATCAACTGGAGGATTTACTGATTGTCTTTTGCAACATGGTGCCAAAAAGGTATATGCTATTGATGTTGGATATGGTCAATTAGCATGGAGTTTACGACAAGATAGCAGAGTAGTAGTAATGGAGAGAACAAACATTAGAAATGTAACCAAAGATAATTTTGAAGATTTGCCCCAGGGTGCTGTAATTGATGTTGCTTTTATCTCACTAAAACTGGTTTTGCCTGTTGTTAAAGATGTTTTACTTCCGGACAGCCATTTAATTGCTTTAATAAAACCCCAATTTGAAGCTGGACGGCATAAAGTAGGAAAAAAAGGGGTTGTGAGATCGCCAGAAACACATAAAGAGGTTTTGCAGGAAATCTTATTGGTCTCCAAGCAGCTAGGTTTTCATATAAAAAATCTAAGCTTTTCGCCTATTAAGGGGCCAAAAGGAAATTTTGAGTTTCTTGTACATTTATATAAAAATAGTTCAGATCAAGAGAGTATTGAGGAGAATTTTCACGATATTGAAAAATTGATTAATAAGGTTGTAGAGTCTGCACATAGAGAGTTAAAAGAATAGGGGGATTTATTTGAAACGAATAGGACTTTTCACTAATTTGTCAAAAGATGCCCAGGGAATAAAGACCAGCTGGATAGTGGAAACTGCAAATAACTTAGATATTGAAGTATTGGTAGCGCCCCACATATGTAATCTTATTAATAAAGGTATACCTGCTGAAGGTGATGAGTTTTTTTTAAAATCTGATATTATTATCTCTCTAGGTGGCGATGGTACTTTGCTTCAGGCAGCACGACAGGCAGCTAAGTTTAACAAGCCTATAATAGGAATTAATATGGGAAACCTGGGATTTCTGACAGATACAGATTTGACTTGTGCAGAAGAAGCTTTGTTAGCACTAAAGGAAAACCACTATTATATTGAAAAAAGAATGATGCTTTGTGGAACAGTAGTTAGAGACAAGAAGGAACATCATACTTTTCTTGCTTTTAATGATATAGGCATAATGAAAGAGCTGGTTTCCAGAATTATTCATCTTAAGGCAAGTATAAATGGTCATGAGATAAACAGTTATTCAGGAGACGGTCTATTAGTTTCTAGTCCAACTGGTTCTACTGCATACTCACTTTCTGCTGGAGGTCCCATCGTAAACCCAAGTCTGGAATGCCTTATTCTTACGCCTATATGCCCTCACTCTCTAAATGCAAGATCAATTATAACCAACAGTAACGATATAGTGGAGATTGAGGTTATAAGCCAGAACCGCAATATTACCTTAACTGCTGACGGTCAAGCTGAAACAATACTTTCCGCTGGTGATAAGCTTTTTGTGAAAAAGGCCGATATTTATGTGCAGTTACTGCGTACTAAGGATCAGAATTTTTTTGATTTAGTTCACGAAAAGATAACAAAATAATGGCAATAAATAATGATATAATAAAATAAAGAAAATAATGGAGGTATTATCCAAAATGAAATATAACCGCCATTCTAAAATATTAGAGATTATCGAAAAAAAAGACATAGAAACCCAAGAGGAATTAGCAGAAGAATTGCGAAAAGAAGGGATAGATGTTACCCAAGCTACTGTTTCCAGAGATATTAAAGAACTCCGCTTAGTCAAAGTGCTGGCTCCTTCAGGAGTATATAAATATGCCGTTATTGATAGCAACAATGTAGATATCTCACCAAAGCTAATACGTGTATTTGCTGAATCAGTATTATCAATTGACCATGCTAATAACCTAGTAGTTATAAAAACTCTTGCGGGGAGTGCGCAAGCAGCCGCATCAGCAATAGATGCACTTAATTGGAAAGAAATCGTAGGATCTATTGCTGGCGATGATACAATCATGGTGGTTATTCGAGAGAACGAATCAGTAATAGAGGTTATAGATCGTTTTAATAAATTAATACAGAGATAAACGGGTTATTTAGAATTATGAGATAGTCCAAAAAGACGATTTTTGGGGGGGCTGTCACATGCTCATGCATTTGTCTGTAAAAAATCTCGCTTTAATAGATCACATTAATTTGGATTTTGATAAAGGGCTAAATATACTTACTGGTGAAACTGGTGCCGGTAAGTCTATAATTATTGATGCAGTCAACCTAATTTTAGGAGATAGGGCTGATAGAGATCTAATACAAACAGGTAAAGATTATGCTTTAGTTGAAGCCTTATTTGACATATCAAATCATCCCCATATGACTCAAGTTTTAGATGATTTGGGAATAGAAATGGAACAAGATGGTAGTTTATTGTTAGTAAGAGAGTTATCTGCAGGTGGAAAAAATATATGTAGGATTAACGGTAGAATAGTTACTCTTTCAATACTAAAGAATATCAGTAAGTTTCTAGTTGATATTCATGGACAGCATGAACATCAATCTTTACTAAGAGTTGAGGAGCATAGGGAGCTATTGGATATGTTGGGAGGAGCAAAGCTTTCCCAAGCTAAGGAAAAGGTAAAGGAACTATATGATTCTTGGAAAGAAATTCATAGAAAAATTAAGAAACTATCTCATCTAGAATTAGATGGTGAAAGACGGAAAGATATACTTCAATACCAGATAAATGAAATTGAAAGTGCCAACTTAAAAGAAGACGAAGAAGAGGGTTTAATACATGAACGTGATAGATTGAATAATGCAGAAAGAATTATAAGTGTTATTAATTCTGTTTATCAGGACATTTACTCAGGCTCTAATAGCTATCATTCTGCTTTTGATGTTATTGGAAATGCTGTATCTCAATTTAAACAAATTGCTGATATTGATCCAATTTTATCTTCCCTAAACCAGAGATTGGAAGAGATATTTTATCTGTTAGAAGACATAGTGTTTGAAGTAAGAAATTATAGAGATGAGTTTGAACATGACCCCTATCGACTAGACGAAATAGAAAAACGTTTAGAAACTATAAGGAGCCTAAAGCGAAAATATGGACCCAATATAAGTGATATTTTCTCGTATTTAGATAATATTAAAGAAGAACTGAATACTTTAGAAAACAGTCAGGAGATTCTAGGTAAGTTATTAAAACAAGAAGAAGATATTTTTAATGAATTACTCGAAGCCTGTCACATTCTATCGAAGTATCGTAAAGAAACTGCCAAAATCTTTGAAGATCAATTGCAAGATCAGCTGACAGAACTTGGAATGGAAAAGGCTTTATTTAAGGTTAATATAGAATCCATAGATAATTTATCGGATACTTTAGAAATTAAAGATAGATTAACTCCTAATGGTTATGATATGATAGAGTTTATGATTTCTACTAATCCAGGAGAACCTGTTAAACCTTTAAGTAAAATAGTATCCGGCGGTGAAATGTCTCGTATCATGCTAGCTTTCAAAACCATATTAGCACAAGTCGATGATATTCCTACTCTAATATTTGATGAGATAGATGTAGGAATAAGTGGTAATATAGCACATGTGGTTGGAGAAAAAATGGGGAATATATCCCGAACCAGACAGGTTATATGCGTAACTCATCTTCCTCAGATTGCCGCGATGGCGGATAGTCATTATAAAATCGAAAAGTTATATATGGACAAGCATACTAGAACTATAGCAAATAAACTTAATAATAAGCAGCGGCAAGAGGAGATAGCTAGGATGACAGGAGGTAAGACTTTATCAAAAATTAACATGAAACATGCATCTGAGTTGATTCGTATGGCACAAGAATACAAAAGAAAAATTGTTTAAAAAAATTTGATCATAATTAGATTTATTTTGGAAAAGGGTAACTCCCTTTTCTTTTTTTGTCTCTTTTACGCATTCTTAACTAGTATAAATCACTTTTATGGGGTTATCTTAATTTATATAAAATTAAAAAAGCATCAAAATTAAAGGTAAGACAGGAGAATACCAGAATATGGCTAAGTCATCAACAAAAAAACTATTGGGCATCATTTTAGCTTTGTTATTTTTATTATTAAATTATTCGCCTTATGTTCAAGATATTAAACGACTTCCTACACAAATTCATATTTTTTTAGGTGACACAAAAACTTTACAGTTGCAAATGCCCTTACCTGTAAAAATTGAAGGAGATAATATTAATGTACTAAAATTCAATGGAAATTCCTTAAAAGATCAATATATATATGAGCCAGGAGAATCCTTGCTTATAGAACCTATAAATCAAGGGGATGTCTCCTTGGATTTTAAACTATTTGGTCTAATACCAATAAAGAATATACAAGTAAAGGTAAATCCACCAAAAAAACTATATCCAGGTGGTAGTTCTATAGGAGTATCTTTATATACTAAAGGAGCATTATTAGTCGGAATATCAGAATTCTACGATAAGGAAGGTATAGCACATAATCCTGCATTGGATGCAGGATTGAGACCAGGTGATATAATAGATAAGGTAAATGGAATACAGGTAAAAAATGCACAACATCTTTCTGACTTAGTTAATATTGCTAAACACCAAGGCTTAGAATTAGAAATAATTAGAGGTAACCAAATTTTTATAACAAATATAATGCCTGTCCAGGACTATCATGATGGTAAATTTAGGCTAGGAATATGGGTCAGGGATAGTACAGCAGGTGTTGGAACACTAACTTTCTATGATGCAGAAAAAAATAATTTTGGTGCATTAGGACATGCTATTACAGATGTAGATACTGGAACTATGCTATCCATAAAAAACGGTGAAATAATGGAATCCAAAATAATTGATATTAAACAAGGTGAAAAGGGAAATCCGGGAGAGCTTAAAGCCGCCTTCTCTAACAAACAGAAGGTTATTGGAGATATACTTAAGAATACGCAGTATGGAATATATGGTAAGATGAATAAAAACTTTAATCCAAACATATTAGGGGAACCTATCCCTATATGCTATCAACATGATGTTAAGTTAGGGCCAGCCAAAATATTGTCTACTATTGATGAAGAAGGAATTAAGGAGTTTGATGTTGAGATTCAAAAGATAAATTATCAGGATAAAGCAAGTGCAAAAGGAATGGTGATTGAAATCAAAGATCCATTACTACTAGAGCGTACGGGAGGAATAGTACAGGGGATGAGTGGAAGTCCTATTATTCAAAATGGGAAAATAGTAGGCGCCATCACTCACGTATTTGTTAATGATCCTAAAAAAGGATATGGGATATTTATTGAATGGATGCTGGAGGAATCCAATAAAATAATTGATCATAATTAATCAATGTTTTGAAGTTATAAACTAGGCAAATATTTTAATATCGACAGGAAGGAAAATACAGTTCATTGTCGAATATATTTAAAAGAGCTTATAAATAATCATCTTGTTGGTATTAAATCACTCAGAATTCCAATATTCTTCTATTTTTCACCTTTGGTATCCATTTATATGTTAAATAAGTTATTTAAAGATTATGGGGGGTTAACAATATGAAAGAAAAAATATCAGTTCTAATTGCTGATGATAACAAGGATTTTTGTGATATAATCAGTGAGTATTTACAAAAACAGGGGGATTTAGAAGTTGTCGGAGTTGCTAACGATGGTTTACAAACTATTGATATGATATTGCAATCAAATCCTGACGTAGTTATACTGGATATCATTATGCCTCATCTAGATGGTTTAGGTGTACTAGAAAAATTAAATCAGAAAAAATTAGATTCATATCCAAAAATAATTATACTTTCAGCTGTGGGACAAGACAAAATAACACAAAGGGCCATATTAATGGGTGCTGATTACTATATTGTTAAGCCCTTTGATTTAGAATTATTGGTAAAACGTGTAAGAGAAATAACTCATGACTTAGATCATGAAATACAACGACGTGCTACCAGTATGATAATGGAAAACCCTGAAATCCCATATCAGCCTGTTAATACGGTTAACAGAAATAATTCCTTAGAATCCGATATAACCAATATAATTCATGAAGTAGGAGTACCTGCACATATTAAAGGATACCAATATTTAAGGGAAGCCATTTTCATGGTAGTAAAAGATGTAGAACTTTTGAACGGTATAACAAAAGAATTGTACCCTGGTATAGCAAAAAAATTTAATACTACTCCTAGTAGAGTAGAAAGAGCAATACGGCATGCCATTGAAGTAGCTTGGAGCCGCGGTCGTATAGAAACTATAAACAAACTCTTTGGCTATACTATTCATGACGAAAAAGGGAAACCAACTAATGGTGAATTTATTGCTATGGTAGCAGATAAATTAAGAATGCAGTCGAGAAATATAGGATAATATCCAATATCAAGAGACAGCCTCAAAAATGGGGCTGTTTTTTTGTGAATAATTAGCAATAATATGTAAATGATAGATAGTAGGAATTAAGAACGAGGTGGGGGAAATGTTAATTAAAGGGAGAGCAAAAAAGAATACCAGAACTAAAGCCCTTATATCTCAATTGTCACCAAATGATATTGCTGTCATTCATCATATGGATATCGATGGAGTGGCAGCAATACAATTAGTTGAAAAGAAAGTAAAGGCAGTGATAAATGCAGTTTCCTCAGCCAGTGGTAAATATCCAAATAGAGGACCTAAAATTCTAATTAATGCAGGTATTCCTATAATTGATAATATAGGTCAGGAAGCCTTTGACAAGATATCCAATAATGACTTCTTAGAAATTGATGAAAATCAGTTAAAAGTAAATGGATCATATTTGTGCGATATAAAACTATTGACACAAGAAGACATTGAATTGAAAATGAAGGAAGCTAGCACTAATCTCTGGTATGTTTTAAATAGTTTTGTTGAAAACACTTTAGATTATGCCAAAAAAGAGAAAGAGCTAATAATAAGCCCCGTAACATTACCAAATATATATACCAACATTGAGGGGCGTCATGTACTAATTGTGATCAGGGGTAATAATTATCTTGAAGATCTCAAGGCTATACGTACCTATATTGAAGAAGTGAATCCAGTCATGATAGGAGTAGATGGAGGAGGGGATGCCCTTTTAGATTTCGGCTACCATCCAGACATCATTATAGGAGATATGGATAGTGTTAGTGATAGTTGTCTAAAAACATGTAGTGAAATTATTGTTCATGCTTATCCAGATGGGAGCTGCCCAGGAATGAAACGAATTGATAATTTAGGGTTAAAAGCTGTAAAATTTCCTTTTGTAGGTACTAGTGAAGATGCAGCTTTAATTCTTGCATATGAAAAAAATGCTGAATTAATAGTAACAGTAGGTAGTCATAACAACATGATTGATTTTTTAGAAAAGGGCAGACCTGGTATGGCTAGTACCATGCTAGTGCAAATGAAAGTAGGTCACAAGGTAGTTGACGCTAAAGGAGTAAGCGAATTATATAAGAATCGATTGAAACCAGGTTATATTGCTGCTTTATTTTTAGCGGTGCTGTTCCCTTTAACAATTGTGGCAAAATCGTCTCCTATACTAAAGGAATTATATCAATTGGTATCTTTGCGTGTAAGGATACTTTTAGGATTATAAAATCTCAAAACTTGACTTAAAGGTGGACTTTGATGTTGAATATGAAATACTATCTTATATTATTAATAAGCGTTTTTTTGTCTTTAGGCTTAGGCATTATTATTGGAATTTCTCTGGAAAATAAGGATGTATTAGAAAACCAGCACAGTATAATAGCACAAAGATTAGAAGAAGAGTTTGTAGCTATCCGCAGTGAAAATCATCAACTAAAAGAATCCCTTGCATCTTTAGAGGAATCTGAAAGAGAAAGTAAGAAAATAAATGAACTGATATTCAATGCCATTGTAAAAAATAAGCTAGATGGCCTAAAGGTTAGCTTGGTAGAACTAGGTGACCAGGGCGATTTTTCCAGCATCATCGGCCTATTAAAGATTTCAGGTGCTTCCATTGAGTCAAGCATAACCTTTGCTTCAAAGCTTTTTGAAGATAATCAACCAATAAATGGTGCAATATTTGCTTCAACTCAGATAGGTGAAGATAAATCCCAATTATACTCTGAATTAGCAAAAAATCTTATGAACAGCTTTTATATGGGATCCTATACACCATTATGTAAAGAATTGGATGAATTAAACCTATTACGCAGCTCCATTGGTATTAATAATAACTTCGATGTTATTATATTAGCCTGTAATGATAAAAGTAGCAGCAAGAAAAATATAGATCAATTTAATAAAAAATTTATAGGATTATGTAAAGAAAATAATATTCCCATAATTATTGTTGAAAATCAGGACACTAGTTTTATTGATGCAAATCAATATAAAAAAATAGGTATTTCCACTGTTGACCATGTTAATACTTTGTATGGAAAACTTTGTCTAATATCCTTGCTCTATGGAAATACAGGAAACTATGGATATAGAGAAGGTAGCCAAGGTATTTTACCAGAAGAGCTGTTCCCCTATAACACGTATTATGATAAAGAAGAGTTTGGAGAAATAGAATAGCATGTTAAATGGAGGAAGAAAATGTATAGAAAAGATATAGGGATAATAATCCCTGCTTATAACGAAGAAGATCGTTTAGGAGCCACCCTTAAGGCTCTTAAAAAAATAGATTTAGTCAAAGATATATTGGTTATCGATGATGGATCTGTGGACAGAACTGGAGAAATTGCAAAAAAGGAAGGAGTAAAGCTTATAACTCTAAATAAAAATAGAGGCAAAGGATATGCTTTAAAAGAGGGAATAGATCATCTGGACAACTCAATAATAGTATTTTTAGATGCCGATATTGGTGCAACTGCTAAGGAAGTCACAAAGCTAGTATACCCTTTATTAGAAAATAAGGCTGAAGTGACCATAGGTAAAATAGCTCCTACACCTGGTAAAGGGGGATTTGGAATAGTTAGAAGACTAGCTCAAAGAGCATTTGAATATTTAACAGGTAAAAAATGCTCTAGTATATTGTCTGGTCAGCGAGCTTTTAAAAGAGAAGTATTGGACAAGGATCTATTAAACTATAAAAGATATGGAATTGAGTTTGGTATGACTGTTGATCTTGTACAAAGAAATTTGCGTATCTTAGAGGTACCAATAGATATTAGTCACAGAATCACTGGCAGAGACTATAAAGGATTTGTTCATCGAGGGAAACAATTTTTTGATATTTTGATAGTAGTATTGCAAAAAAAACTAAGAACTCTTTATCAAGAGGAGGCAAATCAGTGAGTGCTTTTTTGCATCTTATATCTATCATAACTGCATTAGTTCTTACTCTATATATAAAGCCTAGGCTTATAGAAACACTGTATAAAAAGAATATGATTGTAACTAATTATTCAGGCAGGGATGTGATTAATGGAGCAGGGCTTATTTTTTTTATCCCATGCATGCTATCTGCACTTACTTTATGGAAGCTAATAGGTTTAGATAACATATTTATCTATATAATTTTGCTATTATCGATGACATTAATAGGATATATAGATGATTCCTTAGAAACCAGCACTTCAAAGGGTTTTAAAGGACATATAAAAAGTATGATGTCAGGGGAACTTTCTACTGGAATTATCAAGCTTATAGTTTCTGTAATAATAGGAACCTTGATTTCAGCAGTTTACTATTCAAATGTTATAGATATAGCCTTAAATACTATATTATTTTGTTTATGCGTTAATTTTATTAATCTATTGGATTTACGACCTGGTCGTGGTATCAAAGGTTTTATTCTTTTTACATTGTTTATATCTGTATCCTCTGGACTAAGAAGTATTTGGATTCTATTGCCCATATATAGCAGTCTTACAATATATACAAGAGGTGAGATGGAGGAAATTTATATGTTGGGAGATACAGGTGCTAACCTTTTAGGCGGAGTTTTAGGGTTTTATATATTAAAAGCTGCCTATCCTGGAGTTAAATATGCTCTTTTTATCATACTAATATTTTTACACATTATTGCCGAATTTAAGTCTTTGTCTAATATTATAGACTCTATACCTTTGTTAAAATATATGGATAGTTTTGGTCAACTAAAGAAAGAGAGGTCATAATTAAGTGATAGAATTTAAAAAAGCCGTAGTAAAAAAAATAGAAAAGGCCGAAGAATACATACAAGAAATCTTCCTTGATATAGATCATCCTTGCAAAAAAGCTATAAATTATATTGAAATGACAGGTCCAGTTAATCCAGGTAACATAGTTTTAGTTAACACGACAGCCTCTACATTAAATCTTGGTACAGGAGGATATCATTATATTATGGCCAATTTTAACAGCCCTACTTCTCAAAAACTACCTGGGTATGGTCATGGTATGAAATTGAAATATACGCCTAATCAAATAAATATTCTATTCGCTGAAGAACAGGATAGCCTATTACATGAAAAATTTAATGAAAAGCTTGATCTTAAAAGGAAGCTGATTTTTATCGGAGAACTACACAGTATGATTGTACCTTTATGTGCCCATATAAAATTTCGTAGTGAGAATAAAAAAAAGATAGCTTGTATAATTACAGATCATGGTGCTCTGCCTGTTTGGTTCAGTAAGAATATAAGGTTGTTAAAATCTAAGGGATTGCTTGATACAGTTATTTCTATAGGTAATGCATTTGGAGGAGATTATGAATGTGTAAATATATATACTGCACTACAGCTAGCTACCAATATTTTAAATATGGATGCATCAATAATATCAATGGGGCCTGGTATTATGGGTACAGGCACATCATTTGGATTTAGTGGATTAGAACTAGGATTTTACCTTGATTTCTGTCATAGCAAGAGTGCACAGGCATTATTTGTACCAAGAATCTCTTTTAAAGATGTCCGCAGTCGTCATTATGGAATTAGTCACCATTTTATCAATATGTTTAAAGAACTGGTTATAAGGCCTGTTCCAATCGTTCTGCCCTACATGGATAGCAAAAAGAACTATTATGTTTTGAAGCAACTTAGAGAATCTGGTATTTTATCTAAACATCCTATAGCTATAAGAAATGGAAGAACAATAATCTGCTCATTAACCAGATATGGATTAAATCCTACAACAATGGGAAGGGGGATTGATGATGATCCAGAATTCTTCTATGCTGCAGGAGCAGTTGTAGATTATGCTTTAATGCAAAACAGTAAATAAAGCATATATTTTTTATGTATAGCATATTTATCATTATGAATATTCTTAAATACTTTGCAAGGGTCCAAGGGGGGACTGGCACTTGTGGGAAATATTGAAGAGACAATGGGTTTTACACATAAAAGATAATCCAGTTGCCTATCTATTAATAATATTTGTTTTTATAACCGGTATCATGACTGGTACCTTTACAGTTATATCATTATCATCCCAACAAAAGTTAAATGTCAGTAATTTTCTACAGGAATTTTTTAATAGCCAACAAGGTGTTTCCATAAATCGTTGGGCTATTTTTAGAGAATCCTTATGGCAACATTTTGTTACTGCATTTTTTATTTGGTTTTTTGGGCTCTTTATATGGGGTTCTCCTTTTATATTAACCACTATAGGGATAAGGGGATTTTCTTTTGGCTTTACCATTGGCTTTATGATAGAAAATTATAGAATCGGAGGATTTTTGTTCTCTTTAGTATGCATACTCCCTCAATCAATTGTATATGTCCCTTGCTACATCTCTATGGGTATAATATCTATGTTATTTTCACTAAAAAAGGATCATGGACATAACAAAATTGGTAAGTATACTGCAAAAATTGCTATAGTTTTCATAGTATTGTTAATAGGAGTGCTCATTGAAACTTTTGCTTCACCCTTCTTGTTTCCATTATTTATCTGGATTTTCCGATAATGGATAAGTCTAGTAAAATAAATACTTTATAAAAAGAGGAGTTCAAAGTTTTTTGTTGAATATGTAATACAAGTTACAATTTAAAATTATCAGGGAGTTTTGTTTATGAATGATGATTTTGCTCAATATGAGGAATATTTAAGAAACGAGAAGTACTTATCTTCTAATACATTAGAGTGTTATATGAGAGATATCAGGCAATATAAAGATTATATGAATTCTATCGGAATTTACGACATCTACCTAGTCAATAAATCCCATATTCAAAGCTATCTTGATAAGAGAGAAGAAGAGGGAATTTCACCATCTACAATTTTAAGAAAATTATCTTCCATTAGGAGCTACTATAGGTTCTTAGTTGAAAAGAGTATAATTTTTAATGATCCAACTGAAAATTTAGAAGGGCCAAAAAATCAAAGAAAACCTCCTAGTATTCTTACTATTAATGAAGTTAATAAACTTATGGATCAGCCCCAGGGTGATAATCCAAAGGCTATTAGGGATAAGGCCATGTTGGAACTTTTGTATGGTACAGGCATAAAAGTATCGGAACTTATAAACCTAAATATAGAGGACGTAGATATAAATAACTCAAGAATCAAATGCCACAGTTCAAACAAGGAAAGAATCATAAATTTGAGTGACAGAGCTCTTATCTATTTGGAGTTGTATCTCAAAGAAAGTCGGAATAAATTAGTTCGCAGAAAAAATGAAAAATCATTGTTTGTAAATTTCCATGGCAAAAGAATGACCAGACAAGGTTTTTGGAAAATTGTTAAATTTTATACACAGAAAGCAGAAATTAATAAAGATATTACTCCCCATACCCTAAGACATTCTTTTGCTATCCACCTATTAAACAATGGAACAGATATTCGTGTCGTTAAAGAAATTTTAGGACATTCCGATTTATCTACTACCCAAATATATACGCATATATTGGATAGTTATAAATAACCTGTTGCAACTTACTCAGCAATGATTTGTTTTACACAATATAAATGCCATCACCATGGTTTAGATTCATATATTGCATAACATCCTTCCTTAATGGAGAATCTAATGATAAATAAATCTGTTTAATATTAAATTTAGGAGGGATAAGGTTGCACAACAAATTGACCAGAGTGACGGCATTATTTTTATGCCTTTCTATCTTAATGCTTTGGCCTTTGAAAATCAATGCTCAAGAACTGCCCTTTGATCTACAATCTCAATCAGCGTTGTTGATGGATTATGATACAGGTACCATATTATATGAGAAAAACCCCCATGACAAACTGCCTATTGCTAGTATTACAAAGATAATGACAACGCTCTTGGCATTGGAAGCTATTGAAGAAGGAAGAATAAGCCTAGAAGATGAAGTCACAGTAAGTGAATATGCTGCCAGTATGGGAGGATCCCAGGTGTTTTTAGAGGCAAGTGAAAGATTACCAGTTTCTGCTCTCTTGAAAGCTATTATTGTAGCATCGGCTAATGATGCCAGCGTAGCCTTAGCTGAAAAAATCTCTGGTACTGTGGAAACCTTTGTTAAAGGTATGAATGAAAAAGCTAAAGAACTTGGAATGGAAAATACTAATTTCTCAGATTGTACGGGTTTGTCTGACGAAGGCAACTATTCTACAGCATATGATATTTCCATCATGTCTCGGGAATTGCTTAAATATCCTCTATTTTTCCAGTGGAGTACCATATGGTTGGATAATCTAGAGGAATCTGCTAATAACACTATGCTTACCAATACTAATCGTCTGGTACGTTTTTATGATGGGTGTGATGGGATAAAAACAGGATCTACATCAAAAGCTAAGAGCTGTTTGGCTGCTACTGCAAAAAGAGGAAATTTACGTCTTATATCAATTGTATTAGCCGCACCTACATCACAACTTAGATTTTCTGAAGCGGCAAAATTAATGGACTACGGTTTTGCTAACTATGACGCCGTTCCTTTAATAAAAAAAGATTCTGTGGTTGAAAGAAATATTGCAGTTACTGGGGGAAAGGAAAAGGTGATATCAGGTTTGGCTGCTAGTGATTTTTCATTGTTACAAAAGAAAGGTGAACAAAGTGAATATCAAGTTGACAATATAATAGAACAACCTATAAAGGCACCAATAATAAAAAGTCAAAAGATTGGCTATATGACTATTAAACAAAATGGAAAAGATATAGGTACAGTAGATATTTTAGCGGATCGCGATATAGACAAAGCAGGAATCTATGATTATTTTAAGCAAATTATTAGAAATTGGGCATCAGCTTCCTACAACAAACTGGAACAAAAAAATGAATAATCGTTGTGACATAGATGAAAAGTGTGCTGAAGCACACTTTTTTGTGTTATAATAAATAAAGTCTATTTAGAAGTCAATTAATGCTAATTAAATGCTTGTCATGTTACAATGAAATATATAAAGTTATAAAAATACCCCTCTATACCAGTTTATAGTTAGAAGAAACGGAGGCCGCTTAATGATTAGTAGATTAAATTTAATTGATATATTGTATAGCTTACCAGCAATTTTTCTCGCTTTTTCTTTCCATGAATTTGCACATGCTTTTATAGCTTATCATATGGGAGATGTTACACCAAAGATGCAGGGGCGTCTTACATTAGATCCTCTTGCGCATGTTGACTGGATCGGCTTGATTATGTTTGCTATATTTGGTTTTGGTTGGGCTAAACCAGTGCAAGTTAATTCATCTAATTTTAGAAACCGTAGATGGGGTGATATTTTAGTATCTATAGCTGGTCCCATGGCAAATATAGTTTTAGCTTTTTTCGCCTTTTTTATAATTCATATATTAGGTGGAACTTTTTCACTTAATAATTATGGTAGTATTAATAGTGGTATGGCTATTTTATTATCAATATTATATAAGATAGTTTCTTTGAATATAATCTTTGCTTTTTTGAATTTAATTCCAATTCCCCCCTTTGATGGATATAAAATAGTTAAAACTCTATTTTTTAGAAAGAACATTAAATTATTCTGGCTATTAGAAAGATATAGCATAATAATACTATTTGCTATGATAATTTTTAATATTTTTAGCTTTATAATTAGTTTTCCTTATACTTTTACTTATAGGTATCTGGATCGATTTACAGCCTGGCTTGTGGGTCTTTTCCTTTAAAGATAGTTCAAGGTAGGAGGATCATATGGATTATCATGTTAAACTAGATCTATTTGAAGGGCCTTTGGATCTATTGCTACATTTAATATCTAAAGCCAAAATAAAGATCGAAGATGTTTCTATTACTGAAATCACTGAACAGTATTTAGATTACTTAGATAAAATGAAAAAATTTGATGTAGAAATTGCTAGTGAATTCTTGGTTATGGCTGCTACTTTGTTATATATAAAATCTAGAGCACTGCTTCCTAAACCCCAAATTCAAGAAGACGATGAATTTGATCCAGAACAAGACCTAATTAGAAGATTAGCAGAATACAAAAAATACAAAGAAGTCAGTGAGAAACTAAAAGAAAGGAAAAAAATATATTCCAATATCTATTATAAGTTGCCTGAAGAATTGGTATATAAAAAAGATGAATCCACAACATCTATAATAGAAGGGGATGTTAATGATCTTATTTCAGCATTTGTAAAATTGATGGCGCAAAAGAAGTTCCATAGAACAGAAAGAATATTTTATCCTGTTCATAAGCGATCCATTACTGTTTCTCAAAGAATAAATCAAATAAAGAGAATTTTAAATAAAAAAGTTCAATGTAGTTTTTTTCAGCTCTTTGAAGAACACTATTACCGTTCTGATGTTGTTGTAACCTTTTTGGCTTTACTGGAAATGTTAAAGGATAATCAGATACGCATATTTCAACAAGGGCAATTTGAAGACATCATTATTAGGAGGGCTAAGTGAAAGATATGGATGAACGTGAAATTATGGGTCTTATTGAATCTCTTTTATTTGTGTCTGGAGATGCTATTCCAGCAAAAAGAATAGCAGAATTTTTGAATATGGATGTAAGAAAAGTAAGAAAGCTAATGGAAAGACTTATTGATGTTTTTAATTTTGAACGTAGAGGTCTACAAGTGATACGAGTAGATGACAGTTACCAGTTGGCCACACGACCCGAATATGGAGAGTACATAGATAAGTTTTTCGGATCTGATAAGAAACAAACCTTATCCCAGGCTGTTTTGGAGACTCTATCTATTATAGCATATAGACAACCTATTACTCGCATGGATATAGAATTGATTAGAGGTGTAAAATGTGAATATGCTATTAATGTACTTATTGATAAAGGTTTGATTAAAGAAGTAGGGAGATTAGATGCTCCAGGTAGACCTATACTATATGGAACAACAAATTTATTTCTAAGAAGTTTTGGACTATCATCCTTGGAAGATTTGCCTCCTTTACAGGAATAATATATGTCAATCCCACCCCATGTATTTTTTTTATTGATTGTGAAAAAATAGCAAATATAGCTATATGATGGGGTGTATGGATTGATTTATTTTTTTGTTATTTTAGTGGGCATCATTATTTTTTTTAGTTTTCTCACTCTTGAAATAGGTGTCAATGTAAGAATCCAAAATAAAAAGAACAATGCTGTATTAGTCCTTCGATTGTTACGTGGGTTAATTCATCTAAAGTTTAATTTTACTTTTATTGCTCCAGAAAAGGGGATCCTTTATATAATCATAAGTAAAGCTAATTCTGAGCTGGAGCATCGTCTCAATGTAGAGGAAATTTTTTATCTGTTTAGACAAAAACGTACAAAATATACAAGGTTTTCAGGTTACTTTAGGGATTTATTATTAAAAATCATAATAACAAATATTAATATAGATCTAAAACTTGGCTTGCAGGATGCAGCACATACTGCATTGGTATTTGGCTCTATAATGACTGTTCTAATGTCTCTAAAAGGGTATTTACCTAACAAATTTAATATAAAAAACACTAAGATAAAGCTGACGCCTTATTTTAATGAAGCAAAACTAGATCTGGCACTGGATTGTATAATCAAACTGAAACTAGGTCATATTATTATTACAGCAATTAGAATGCTTTTACACAGTATAAAAGGTGGTGATATCAGTGGAAGGGCATCCTATTGAAAATATAATGACAACCACAATGGAAAATATTAAAGAAATGATTGATGTAAACACTATCGTGGGGGATGCTGTTGAAACCTCTGAAGGTACAGTAATAATACCAGTATCTAGAGTGTCTTTCGGGTTTGTAGCCGGTGGAGGAGAATACAACGAAGATGTATCAAGAGACAAGATTAACAGGATCTCTGACTCTACTAATACTTCTAGTCAAGATTCTTTACCATTTGCCGGTGGAACTGGAGCAGGTGTGTCAGTAAACCCAATCGCTTTCCTGGTGGTAAGTAAGGATAAAATTAAACTATTACCAGTAAACTTTAATACAACAGTAGACAGGGTTGTTGAGTTAGTACCACAGGTAGTTGATCAAATTCAAGATTTAATTGACAAAAACAAAATAAAAAAACAGGGTACCACCCTTACAAAAGAGTTTACTCAATAAGGCAGCTAAAACTGCCTTATTATTATGAGGAAATACAATCCTTGAAATTGATAAATTTTTATCTAAGATAAATTTAACTAGAAACAGGATTAATAATATTGTATTCTATCTATGTTAGTGTATAATAGATTATGTGATCTGTTTCCTAGTTTTTTACTAAAATTTGCAAGGGGTTTTGTCATTGACTGAACGATTACAAAAATATATGGCTAGATGTGGAGTTGCTTCCAGAAGAAGTTGTGAAAAAATTATCAAACAAGGCCGAGTGTCGGTTAATGGACAAACAGTACATGAAATGGGTGTAAAAATTAATCCTGCTATAGATATAGTTAGAGTTGACGGAAAGGTAATTAGTCCAGAAAAAGAATATATATATATACTTTTAAACAAACCCACAGGTTATATTACTAGTGTTTCTGATCCTCTAGGCCGTCCCACTGTATTGGATTTAATTGGTGATGTACATAGCAGAATATACCCTGTTGGAAGGTTGGACTATGACTCAGAAGGATTATTACTGCTTACAAATGATGGAGATTTAGCCTATTATTTAACCCATCCGAAATATGAGATTAAAAAAGAGTATTATGTGAAAGTGATAGGCAACCCCAGAGAAAAAGATATTGAAACGCTTCGAAAAGGTGTCAATATTGGTGGCTATACCACTTGGCCTGCTCAGGTAGAAAGAATTAAAAGCAGTGATAATAATTCTGTGTTTAGAATTATT
This sequence comes from Clostridiales bacterium, assembly GCA_012735575.1. Lineage (GTDB taxonomy): Bacteria > Bacillota > Clostridia > Caldicoprobacterales > UBA3941 > JAAYGY01. Next base: position 40,271 of record JAAYGY010000023.1, on the reverse strand, counting down.
ATACATGAGGGTAAGAATAGACAGGTTAGAAGAATGTTTGAGGCTATTGGGCATCCCGTAGTGCATCTACGAAGAGAGAAGCTTGCGAATCTAGCACTAGGATCTTTAAAAGTAGGAGATTGGAGATTCTTGACTCAAAAAGAAGTTGAAGAATTAAAAGCTATAGTATTGAGTAAGGATTGACAGAAGGGGGGAGAATATATGCTGCACTTTAGAAAAATGGATATAGAAGATCTTCAGGTTATTTATTCAAATGATGATTTAAGACCCTTGCTAACTGTACCTCCTATAGGAGAAAAATTTGGTGTATTAATTGATATCGATGGTACTATTAAAGGGGGTCTTACAGGATATACCCATAAACAAAGTGCAATGATACAGATGATTATAGTTCCAGAAGGGCCTGAGTATGATGAGCTTAAAGAAGGGTTGTTAAGAGCATCTGTATATATTCTAGATAGATACAATATTAAAATCATTTTTTATAAAAAAGAAATAGATAATGCCTTCAGTTGTGTTGGTTTTGAAAGATCAGAAAGTATTAGTCTTTTACAAAGTAATGAAATTGGGAAATTAATTATTGATGATATAGGAACAGATTCCTTTAGTTTTTTGGATGTAGAAAAGTTTTTTAACCACACATGCGGTTAAAAAGTACTACATATATTCAAAAAATAAATAGAAAAATAAGAAGGAAAAAAGGATTCTGATGTAGAATAATAGAACATAGGCGAGAATGTGTAATTTTACACTTTCAATATTATATATGGAGGGTTATGAATGAGCGTAGAAAAGAAGATTCAGGAAATGCAAGATCGCAAGGTCGCCATTCGCCAAGGTGGAGGACCTGATAGAATTGCAAAGCAGCATCAAAGCGGGAAATTGACTGCACGTGAAAGAATCGAAAAGCTTGTAGATCCCGGCAGCTTTGTTGAAATCGACGCTTTTGTGCAGCACCGCTCTAATGATTTTGGCATGGATAACGTAAATGCTCCTGGGGATGGAGTTGTAGCAGGGTATGCTACCATTGAAGAAAGACCAGTTTATCTATATGCTCAGGATTTTACTGTTATTGGTGGTTCTTTAGGTGAAATGCATGCCAAAAAAATTGCAAAAGTTCAAGATATGGCTATGAAGATGGGATGTCCCATTATAAGCATTAATGATTCTGGAGGCGCGAGAATTCAGGAGGGAATAGATGCCTTAAGTGGTTATGGGGACATTTTTTATCGCAATACATTAGCTTCGGGAGTTATTCCTCAAATTTCAGTCATATTAGGTCCTTGTGCTGGTGGAGCCGTTTATTCTCCTGCCTTAACAGACTTTGTCTTTATGGTGAACAACATTAGCAAAATGTTCATTACAGGACCACAGGTAGTTGAGGCTGTGACTGGTGAATCTATTTCGGCAGAGGAATTAGGTGGTGCTACAGCCCATAACGAGATTAGTGGTGTAGCTCATTTTTTAAGTGATTCTGAAGAATCATGTTTTGAGTCCATTAGAAAGCTTTTAAGTTTTCTTCCCCAAAACAACTTAGAAGATACACTCTTATATGAGTGCAGTGATGATTTAAATCGTTTAGCTCCTGAACTTAATTCCATAATACCTGATAACCCCAACAAATCTTATGATGTTAAGGATGTTATAAGAGCTGTTGTAGATAACGGGGATTTCTTTGAAGTACATGCCTTGTATGCAACCAACATAGTAGTAGGATTTGGGCGCATAAATGGTAAGACTATAGGTATTGTTGCTAATCAGCCCAATGTGAAGGCTGGGGCTTTAGATATAAATGCTTCAGATAAGGCAGCACGTTTTGTCCGTTTCTGCGATGCCTTTAATATTCCCTTGGTCACTTTTACCGATGTGCCCGGATATTTACCTGGAGTGGATCAAGAACATGGCGGAGTTATTAGACATGGTGCAAAACTCCTATATGCATACTCAGAGGCTACAGTTCCTAAGATTAATATTATTCTAAGAAAAGCCTATGGTGGTGCTTATATTGCCATGAGCAGTAAACATCTGGGAGCTGATTTAGTATTTGCATGGCCTACTGCTGAAATAGCAGTTATGGGACCCGAGGGAGCGGCCAATATCATATTTAGAAAAGAAATCGAAAACTCTCAAGATCCAATGCAAACCAGACAGGAAAAGATTGAGGAGTATAGAAATAGATTTGCAAATCCCTATATTGCAGCAGCTAGGGGTTATATAGATGATATTATCGAACCAGAAGCCACAAGACCAAGAATAGCCAGTGCATTAGAGATGTTAATAAGTAAAAGGGAAAACAGACCTGCCAAAAAACATGGAAATATACCAGTGTAATAGTGCACTGAAAGAGAGGTGGTTATCATGTTAGAACAGCTACTAATGAGTATTAAGGTAATCGTTTTAGGAATGGGTACAGTTTTTGTTGCTCTAATTGCCTTGATATGTGTTATTGAGTTTATGAACAAGATACTCAATGCAAGTCAACACAAGAGCAAGAAAGAAACTGGCCCTGCAGATAAAGATATCAACCAGACAGGCTCAGCCAGTATGAATATTTCCCCATCAACTACTAGTGAAAGTATCAATGCTGAGACAGATGATGAAGAAGAATTAATAGCAGTTATAACTGCTGCTATAGCGGCATCATTAAATCGTTCAACACATGACATAATAGTTAGATCTGTGAAAAGGATACCTTACAATTCTCCTGTTTGGAATATAACAGGACGAAACCAGCAAATCGCTGGAAGATTATAAGAATTGATTAAAGAAATGAGAATATTAAAGGAGGACATACTAAGATGAGAAAATTTGTTATAACTGTTAATGGAAAATCTTATGAAGTAGAAGTGGAAGAAGTAGGTCAAGGAACATCTAACCCTGTAACTGTTAGTGCACCTTCTGCACCTACAACAGTACCAGCCGCAGCAACTGCTGCACCTCAACCTGCACCACAAAAAAGTGAAACTTCTAAGCCTGCAACAGGTGGCGCAGTTCCTCAAGATGCCGAAACAATCAAAGCGCCTATGCCAGGAACCATATTGGACGTAAAGGTAAAAGTAGGCGATAAAATATCAAAAGGACATGTAATAGCTATTTTAGAGGCAATGAAAATGGAAAATGAGATAATGAGCCCTAGAGATGGTGAGGTTGTTTCCGTCCAAGTTGCTACTGGTGCATCAGTTAATCCTGGAGATGTTATAATTGCCATTAAATAAAAATACCAAATAGCAACAAGGAGGAGTTTTAATGGATAAACCATTTGTAGATGTAATTGTTGGTTTTTTATCTGATTCAGGTTTTGCACAAATTTCATGGCAGCAAGGTGTAATGATAATAGTATCCTTTGTGTTGTTGTATCTTGCTATTAAAAAAGAGTATGAGCCAATGCTGCTTTTACCAATAGCTTTTGGAATGCTATTGGCTAATTTACCTCTGGCCGGTCTGAACGATCCTCCCCAAGGAGTTTATGGAGAGGCGAATTTCCAACCGGGAGGACTATTATATTACTTATATATGGGTGTAAAACTAGGCATCTATCCCCCATTAATTTTTATGGGTGTTGGTGCTATGACAGATTTCGGTCCACTAATAGCAAATCCCAAAAGTCTTTTACTAGGGGCCGCTGCTCAATTGGGAATATTTGTAGCCTTTATTTTAGCTATTTTACTAGGTTTTCCCGCCAATGTTGCAGCATCCATTGGCATAATTGGTGGTGCCGATGGACCAACTGCCATATTTGTAACTAGTAAGTTAGCTCCAGAATATCTTGGTGCTATAGCCGTAGCAGCTTATTCTTATATGGCTTTAGTACCAATTATACAACCACCTATTATGAAGGCTCTAACCACAAAAGAAGAACGCCAAATTGTTATGGAGCAGTTACGCCCAGTTTCCAAATTGGAAAAGATTGTATTTCCTATTATTGTTACGACTTTGGTCTCTCTATTACTGCCATCAGCAGCACCATTAGTAGGTATGCTAATGCTGGGAAATCTTTTTAGAGAAAGTTTTGTAGTTGATAGATTAAATAAAACTGCACAAAACGAATTGATGAATATAATTACAATTTTCCTAGGTGTTACTGTCGGTGCTACAGCAACAGCAGAAAATTTCCTTACTCCAGATACCTTAAAAATAATCGGTCTAGGATTGCTAGCCTTTGCTGGTGGAACAGCAGGAGGAGTTCTCTTAGGCAAAGTTATGTGTAAGTTGACAGGTGGAAAAATTAACCCCTTAATTGGTTCTGCTGGAGTATCTGCTGTGCCAATGGCTGCTCGTGTGTCTCAAGTAGTAGGTCAAAAGGAGAATCCAGGTAACTTTTTGCTTATGCATGCTATGGGACCTAATGTGGCAGGAGTTATTGGCTCTGCAGTTGCAGCCGGGGTATTTCTAAACCTATTTGGCTAATCTTAATTTAGGAGGTTATAATATGGCAAAGGTTAAAATAACTGATACCATTTTAAGGGATGCCCATCAATCCCAGGCCGCGACCAGAATGCGCCTGGAAGATATGCTTCCCGTTGCAGATAAATTAGATAAAGTAGGATATCATTCTATGGAAGTGTGGGGTGGAGCTACCTTTGACTCCTGCCTCCGCTTCTTAAAAGAAGATCCTTGGGAAAGGCTAAGAGTTTTAAGAAGAGCACTTCCCAACACCAAACTTCAAATGCTATTACGAGGCCAAAACTTACTTGGCTACAAACACTATGCTGATGATGTTGTAGATGAATTTGTAAAAAAATCTATAGAAAATGGAATTGATATAATTCGTATATTCGATGCTCTAAATGATGTTAGGAATATGGAACAGGCTATCAGGGCTACCAAAAAATATAAGGGACACGTTCAAGCAGCCTTATGTTATACTATAAGCCCAGTACACACAATTGATTATTTTGTTGATCTTGCAAAGACATTGGAAAATATGGGTGCAGATTCTATATGTATAAAAGACATGGCTAATTTGCTTTTACCCTATACTGCCTATGAGCTAGTTAGCAAGTTAAAAAAGACAGTAAAAGTGCCTATCCAGGTACACACTCATAATACTACTGGTACTGGAGATATGGTTTATCTGAAAGCTATTGAGGCTGGCGCAGACGTAGTAGATACAGCTTTGTCTCCATTAGGTAATGGTACTGCCCAACCAGCAACTGAACCATTAGTAGCTACATTACAGGGTACCGAATGGGACACAGGTTTAGATTTAAATCTATTAAATGAAATAGCTGATCATTTTAAAGGCGTAGCAAAAAGACTGGCTGACGAAGGTTTCTTAAATCCCAGAGTATTAAATATAGATATAAATACTTTGATATATCAAGTTCCAGGTGGAATGCTATCCAATCTTCTGTCTCAGCTAAAACAGCAGAATGCCGAGGATAGATTTGAGGAAGTTCTTAAGGAGGTTCCACGGGTACGAGAAGATTTTGGATTCCCTCCACTTGTAACTCCTACCAGTCAAATTGTAGGAACTCAAGCAGTGCTCAACGTTTTAACAGGTGAGAGATACAAAATGATAACCAACGAATCAAAAGCTCTCATCAGAGGGGAGTACGGGCGTCTACCCGGCAAAGTAAGTGATGAAATTCGAAAGACCATTATAGGGGATGCCCCAGTTATAGAACATCGTCCTGCAGACGATATTCCTCCAGAATTAGACAAATATAGAGAAGAAATAAAGGAATATATGGAACAGGAAGAAGATGTATTATCCTATGCATCATTCCCACAGGTATCTTTAGAATTCTTCAAATATCGTCAAGCTCAAAAGTATAAAATAGACAGCACCCTTGTCAATATGGAAGAAATGACTCATCCAGTTTAAGATCATTTTAAGCCCAGAGCAATTCTTTGAACATGCCTCTGGGCTTGATTTTTATATCAATTACAATTGGTGTGCAGATAAATCGTATTAGGGCGGTTGCTTATATAATTTAAAACTTTGACTTTGCTGCCTGGAATTATTTTTTTACCACACCGCAAACAAGTATAATTCTTTTTGTATAAATGATCATAAGAAATAGATAGATTCAGATAACCATATTTCTTAAAGCTTTTCCAATCGGTTTTACACATCTTACAACGTTTTTGATAGTCGGCGTATACCCATCTTAGAATACGATGAAAGTGTAAGGGATATTTTGTATACTTAACATATTGAATGGGTACCCCTAATTCCAATGCATATTCATTAAAGGTTTGTTCTATTATGGACTGTAATGGATCCAATATCCTTGTGCTTCTCCAATTATATCCCTTTTCCTCTAAATACTTTCTAACAGCATCAAACATATATCCTTGACATATCTCAATCTTTTCCTCTTTACTCACTTGAAGGTCTTTTAACAGATTGATAACTATATCCTTACATTTTTCAAGATAATATTTGCGGTAAAAGTTCCCATTCTGATATAGACTAACAGGAATAAATTCATATTTATATTCACCTGTATCTACTCGGAGAATAGCTATACATGTGCCTCCTACAAGACTTCCACTACCTGCATCATCAACTTGAACCACTGACTCACCTCATCCTAATTTATAATATAATAAGTTATTATTAGGATGTTCCTAGAAGACTATGCAAATTATGTAGTTTATGATAAAATAAAATTGCTTTAGGCTATAAATCATGAATTTCAGGAGGATTATAATGGCGGAAAAGCATAATTTAATCCATCGGATTAATACAAATTTTAAGAGAATGAGCAAAGGCCAGAAGCTGATTTCAGAATATATCATTAACAATTATGATAAAGCAGCTTTTATGACCGCTTCTAGGTTAGGTGAAATGGTAGGGGTTAGCGAATCTACTGTGGTCCGGTTTGCTAATATGTTAGGATATGATGGATATCCCAAACTTCAAAAAGCCCTTCAAGAGCTTATACGGAATAAGCTGACTACTGTCCAAAGAATAGAAATGTCCTCTGACTTAGATCAATCAATGATTCTAAAAAATGTATTAAAGGCAGATATGAACAATATCCGTAGAACTATAGAAGAAGCTGATATTGGGGTTTTTGATCAAGTGATTCACAGCATTCTGAATGCAAGGAACATATATGTATTAGGTCTAAGAAGTGCTGCACCTTTAGCACAATTTATGGGCTATTATCTAAGTTTTATTTTCAGCAATGTTAGAATTGTTACCTCGGGAGTTAATGATATATTGGAGCAGTTGATACACATAAATAGTGAAGATATACTCATAGGGATTAGTTATCCCCGATATGCAACTAGAACTATAGAGGCCATGTCCTTTGCTAAGGAAAGAGGAGCTACAACCGTAGCATTAACTGATAGTTCTCTTTCTCCACTAGCTTCTAATTCTGATTATACTTTACTTGCTAGAAGCGATATGGCATCCTTTGTTGATTCTCTAGTAGCTCCTTTAAGCCTAATAAATGCACTAATTGTAGGTATTGGGATGAGAAAAAGTCCTGAAGTAGCTTCAGGTTTTTCTATTCTAGAAGACATATGGGATAAATATGACGTATATGTAAGTAAATAATATAAGCTATAATTGCAAAGGAAGGGAAAACATTGCTCTTATATTTAACAAGGCATGGAGAGACTCAATGGAACCGTTTAGGGAAAACACAAGGAATTAAAGATACAAACCTTACAGATTTTGGCCGAAGTCAGGCATTAAAGCTAGGTAAATATTTGAAAAAAAATAAAAATATTAATAACATATACTGTAGTGATCTGTTAAGAGCTAAGGAAACTGCGGAGATAATTGGAAACAAAATATCTATAAAACCCATTTCCAGCCCACTTCTTAGAGAAGTATCTTTTGGTTGCTGGGAAGGTCTTTCTATTCATGAAATTGAAAAGAAATTTCCTGGTCAATTGGCTAAATGGCGTAATGAATTAACCTTTGCCCCAGAGGGCGGAGAGAGCCTGTTATCTGTACACGATAGGATTGTTTCTTTTTTAAATATGATTAAAGTAAAACATCAAAACAACAATGATAACATTCTAATAGTATCCCATGCCGCCACAACCAAGATAATCATTCTCTGCCTAACAGGGATACCCCTTAATCTTTTAACTCATTTCAAAATAAGCCAAGCTAGTTTAAGCCTATTAAATATTCAAAAGGATAGAAATTCCATTGTTTATTTAAACGACACATGTCATCTTGAATAAACCCCATTTTTGATGGTTAGGATAGACATATAACAGTCATTAGTAATATTGAATTTTTCAAAATTGGTTTCTCATTTAATTGGATTTGGTGAATGGACAATGGATAATAGATTTAAAGCTAATAAAATGGATATATGGATCGGCATTGCTTTCAATGTACAACCTATTTTACTTAAAATAGGTTTATTTTTAATTACTTTTCTAATTATAATCCAAGTTTTTAACTATTTTTACTGTATTAAAGATGTCAATATTGCTTTAGATTACGCTAAAGGTTTTATTAGTATCAATAATATTATACAAAACTCTGTTGTTATAGATTTCAAGACAAAAGTAAAAAAAGGTGATGTAATAATAGTAAAAGTAAACGGCATTCCTGCTAAAAGAATAGAGAGCAACAAACCTGCAAGAGTTAATGTTTCTTCCATGGATGTTCTGGAAATTGATGCAACAAATACTCACGGGACCTATGAAGTAATTATAGAGGCAAAGCCATCACATTATCTACCTGAAAATTATAAAAAAATCATAATTACAGCAGGAAAACTATACAGACTTCCACCCCTATACTAAAATTAACTTGTGTAAGATGGCAAGCTCCTTTATAATGGTAATGAATAATAAAGAAATGAAATTGTATCAATCTGCTAGTTATTTACTGGTAATTATATGGAAATATATTTGCAAATAAAGTTATACAAGTTGAAGACCTAAGAATAAGAGAGATATTTAGATATAATCAAAGATTATAGAAGAAGGAGATTAAATATGAATTTATTAGGTAGCCGTGAAGTTGCTAGGATTGCAATTCAAATGAGCTTGACTAAGAGCCGTAACGAAGAGAATACATTAAAGGAAGAATGTTTAAAAATTGGGATAAGGACTGTTGCTGTTGATTATGGTGGTGATTTTATTAATTCCATAAACAAGATTATTGAAAGAGCTGTGGTTGCTGCTAAAAGAGAAGGTGTAATACAAGATTCCCATGCTGAAGAAGGCGCTGTTGCTGGTGCCACAAGAGAGGCAGTATCACAAATCATGCCTAAAGCCATAGGTTTGAGTGTAGGAGGAAAGATTGCTATTGCTAGATATCATGATCATGTTAGTGTAGCCTTATTTTTTGGTATAGGGCTACTTCATCTCAACGAAGTGGCAATAGGTCTAGGACATAGAGCTATATAAGGAGGAAAGGAAAATTGATATTTTATGCAATACGGGGAGCTACTACAGTCGAGGAGAATACTCCTCAACAGATATTGACCAGAACCACTACTTTATTGGAGACTATCATTGAAAGAAATTGTATAGATTATAAGGATATAGTTAGCATTATATTTACAGGTACTAAGGATTTAGATGCCCAGTATCCTGCCGTCGCTGCACGTCAAATGGGTATGGTTGATATACCCTTGTTTTGCTGCCAGGAAATGTATGTAAAGGGAAGTCTGGAAAGATGTATCCGGGTTTTGATGCATATTCAGGTATCTGAACCTAAAGATGTAAAACATGTATATCTGGAAAAGGCAAAAGTATTAAGACCTGACTTAGCTGATGAAATTTTAACCATAGCTATTGATGGACCAGCAGGCGCTGGTAAAAGCACTATTGCCAAGGCAATATCTAAGACTCTAAACATACTTTATTTAGATACTGGAGCCATGTATAGGGCAGTAGCTTATAAGATGCTTAAATCTAACATAGATCTGAATGATCATCAAAAGGTTGTTAACGTTCTAAATAAAACAGACTTACAGGTAAGATATGACCATGGCAAACAGAAAATAATAATGGATGGTAAGGATGTAACCTCTTTAATAAGAACTACCGAAGTTTCTCAAGCTGCTTCCAAAGTTGCCACCATACCTGAAATTCGTCTAAAGCTAGTCGACATCCAGCGTAATATAGCTAGCAAAAACTCTTTGGTCATGGATGGTAGGGATATAGGAACATATGTATTGCCAAATGCCTCATTTAAATTTTATTTAACTGCTTCCTTAGATGAAAGAGCAAAAAGAAGATGGTTAGAAATGAAGGCAAATGGGGTGGAACAAAATATAGAGTCTATAAGGCAGAGTATTCATGAAAGGGATATTAATGATCAAAACCGTAGTTTTGCGCCTTTGAAACAAGCAGAGGATGCTATTGTTATAGATTCAACAGATAAATCCATTGAGCAAGTAACAAACGAGATTTTAGGGCATATTAGAGGCTCTTTGCGCAAAGGATAAGGAGGAATAGTATGTTTTACAAAATTATAAGGGGGCTAATCCGGCCTTTGGTCTTTTTATTATATCGTCCTAAAGTAGAGGGTTTGGAAAACTTTCCAGAATCCGGGAAGACCATTGTTTACTCAAATCATATTTCCCTATTGGATCCTGTTGTAATTGGATGTATTCTTCCACGAAAGATACATTTTATGGCTAAAGTAGAATTATTCAAAAATCCATTATTTAATTATATTCTGAGAAAACTAGGTGCTTTCCCTGTAAAAAGAGGAACAGCAGATATTTCAGCTATTAAAAACTCTTTACAAGTTTTGAGAGAAGGTAAAGTATTTGGTATTTTCCCTGAAGGCACTAGAAATAGGGAGGGAGAAGTACAGCATTTTTCCCATGGAATAGCATCTATTGCCCATAGATCTAAAGCTAAAATAATTCCAATAGCAATATTGGGACAGTATAGATTGTTTAAGCCAATAAATATAAGAATTGGTGAAGCCTTGGACGTAGATCATCAGTATTCACAAAAATCTAGTACTGAATTATTAGATTCTATGGCAAGAGAAATGGAAAATTCTCTCAAGGACTTAATGGAAAGCTAGAATTTTTAGTAACAACTTCAAGTAAATTTATATTTTTTTAAAAAAAAGAAGGATTTAATTTTATTATAGCGAAAAATAATAAGTAGGGATACTTCCCTTTAGAAAAGAGGTAGTTTTTTGAAAATAATTTTGGCACCCAATGCCGGTTTTTGTTTTGGAGTAAGACGCGCTATTGATTCTGTGTACGAAAACCTTGATCAAGCTCTTCCCCTATACACCTTGGGGCCTATTATTCATAATCCATCAGTTGTAGAGGAACTTAATAAAAAGGGGGTTAGAGTTGCTGAAACAGTTGAAGATGTTGCAGAAGGAAAGGTAGTAATTCGCTCCCATGGAGTGGGAAAAGAAATTTATGATCAAATCGCCTCAAAAGAATTAGAATATATTGATGCTACCTGCCCTTACGTTAAGCGTATTCATAAGTTGGTGGAAAAACATCACAAAAATGGATATGAAATTATAATAATAGGGGAAAATAATCATCCTGAGGTTATAGGTATAAAAGGTTGGTGCGATAATCAAGCTTATGTTATAAATAATATAGAGGATGTAAAGAGGCTGCCAGACTTTGATAAGGCCTGTGTTGTAGCTCAGACTACTACAGCACTTAGTAAATGGGATGAGCTTGTAAATCAACTAAAACATAAGGTAAAAGATTTAACAGAATATAATACCATTTGCTATGCTACAGCTGAGCGTCAAAAAGAAGCCGAATCTATTGCCAAGGCCGTTGATGTTATGTTGGTCATTGGTGGCAAAAACAGCTCCAATACAAAAAAATTATATAATATATGTAAATCATACTGTGAAAATACATTTGCTATTGAAACAGTAGATGATATTGATTTTAGTGTTTTTGATTCACAGGATGTAGTGGGTGTTACAGCCGGCGCTTCTACACCTGATTGGATCATCAAGGAGGTAATTGAAAAGATGAACGTATTTGATGAAAATAGCAAAGAAAGAATTAACGAAGCTATAAATGAAACACAAAAGGTGGTTAATGATACAGAAACAGCTGAAGAAAAAAATATTAAAGCAGATGAAACCCAACAGGTTGATTCAAATAAAGAATCAAATCATGCAGGAATCACCATCGAAGAAACTTCTGAAGAAACTATTTCTGAAGAAAAATCTGATAACGAAATAACTGCCGAAAGTGATAATGATTCAGCTAATGAAAATGTTGAAACCACCGAAAAAACTGAGAAGACAACAGATGAAGTCACTACCATGGAAGGATTTGAAGAAACAATGGTCTCCCTTAGACCTGGCCAGATTGTAAAAGGGAAAGTGCTGTCTGTTAATCCATCAGAGGTCATAATAAATGTAGGATATAAATCAGACGGAATATTACCTGTCGATGAAATAAGCTTAGAGGAAGGCCAGACTCCCCTTGATGTATTTAAGCCTGGTGACGAAGCAGAAGTGGAGGTTCTTAAAGTAAATGACGGAGAAGGAAATGTAGTCCTGTCACGTAAATCGGTAGAAAGAAGACAAGCGTGGAAAGCTATCGAAAATGGGTTTAGAAACCAAGAAGAATTTAAAGCTGTATGTACTGAAGCTGTAAAAGGTGGAGTAATAGCCAGAATTAATGGTATCCGTGCTTTTGTACCTGCTTCTCAACTTTCAAATAGATATGTTGAGGATCTTAGCACCTTTGTGGGTCAAACTTTACGTCTTAGAATAATTGAATTAGAGAGAAGCCGTAGAAGAGTAGTAGCTTCTCAGAGAGTAATATTAGAAGCTGAAGAAGAAGCAAGACGTCATAAACTATTTGATTCACTAGAAGAAGGCCAGAGAATAAAGGGAGTAGTTAAGCGTTTGACTAACTTTGGGGCTTTTGTAGACATTGGAGGAGTTGACGGTCTTATTCATATCTCTGACCTATCTTGGGGACATGTAAAGCATCCTAATGAGGTTTTAAGCGAAGATGAAAATGTTGAAGTAGTTGTATTATCTGTAGACAAGGAAAATGAAAGGATTTCATTAGGTTATAAGCAGACTTTGCCCCATCCTTGGGATAATGTAGAAGAAAAATATCCTGTTGGTTCAACTGTAAGAGGAAAAGTGGTACGTATTACTTCCTTTGGTGCTTTTATTGAGCTAGAGCCAGGAGTAGATGGATTAGTCCATATTTCACAAGTTTCCAATAAAAGAATACAGAAAGTAGAAGACGAGCTTAGCATTGGACAAGAAATCAATGCCAAAGTATTGGATTCCAACTCTGAAACCAGAAGAATAAGCTTAAGTATTAGAGAACTATTGCCCAAAGAAGAGGCAAAATCACAGCCACCAATGGCAAAAGAAAAACAGGAACAGTTTCAAAAAGAAGACATGACTATTACTTTAGGTGAGTTTTTCCCAGAAGACTTTAATTAATTTAGATTAATTAATATTTATTTTGCATAAAAAAAACTATATGGTTAATAATATAAATGACCTCACAAACACATTGAGACCCCCTTTACATGAAGCCGTGTTAATCACGGCTTTTTTTTTATGCAATTTTATGATAGACTATACAAGCATATATAAAATTTTAAAATGGATAAGGGGTTTTATCAATGAGTTGGACATATGAGGATTTTACAAAAGCCATCTTTAAGCTGACAAATATTGATTTATCCTGTTACAAAGAAAGACAGATGAAGAGAAGGATTGATTCATTAATAAGTAGAAATAATTACAGCCAATATGATGAATTTTATAGAGCATTAATATCCGACAAAGATTTATTAGAGCATTTTGTAAATTATATTACTATTAATGTATCCGAATTTTTTAGGAATGCTAGTCAATGGGAAGTGCTAAAAAAAGATATACTTCCATTACTCATAAAAAAGTATGGTGAATTAATAGTTTGGAGCGCTGCATGTTCTACAGGAGAAGAACCTTACTCTATGGTAATGTTATTACATGAATTTTTTCCCCTAGAAGAAATCAAGATATTAGCAACTGATATAGATAAAGAAGCTTTAGAGAAAGCAAAAGAGGGCATATATGTTGCGAAAAGCCTTCAATCCTTGCCTAAAGAATATGTAAGGAAATATTTCACTGTTAAAGATGGATTATACAAGATAGACGATAGAATAAAGCAAAGAGTTGAATTTAAACGTCATAATCTTTTAGTTGATCCCTTTCCGAATAATTGTCATTTAATCATATGTCGAAATGTATTAATTTATTTCACTGAAGAAGCAAAGAGCCAACTCTACTTAAAATTTCATGATGCTCTAGCAAAGGACGGAATATTATTTGTAGGCAGTACTGAACAGATTATCTTTCCTCAAAGATATAATCTTAAATCAGTTCAAACTTTTTTCTATAAAAAAATATAGTTAAATTTAAAAGGGTTGCATTTAAGCAACCCTTGGTTTGGTGCGAAAGGGGGGAGTCGAACCCCCATGAACTTATTGTTCACTAGAACCTGAATCTAGCGCGTCTGCCAATTCCGCCACTTTCGCATATCTTTATAATACTTACACAAAATAGATGGTGCCTCGGGGCGGAATCGAACCACCGACACGCAGATTTTCAGTCTGCTGCTCTACCAACTGAGCTACCGAGGCAAAAAATATGGCGACCCGGAAGGGACTCGAACCCTCGACCTCCAGCGTGACAGGCTGGCATTCTAACCAACTGAACTACCGGGCCAATATGAAAAATGGTGGGCCTTCAGGGACTCGAACCCCGGACCGACCGGTTATGAGCCGGTTGCTCTAACCAACTGAGCTAAAGGCCCTTAAATTATGGTGACCCCTAGGGGACTCGAACCCCTGTTACCGCCGTGAAAGGGCGGTGTCTTAACCGCTTGACCAAGGGGCCACAAATCGAAAGCTATAATGGTCGGGGTGGAGGGATTTGAACCCCCGGCCCCATGCTCCCAAAGCACGTGCGCTACCAAACTGCGCTACACCCCGTTACTTTATGCTTTCGGGCGACGAATTATACTATACAATATTTCACTAATTATGTCAAGCCCTTTATCAAAAATTTTTTAGCTGACCTTTATAGAGCAAAAAATGTTTGATTACATCATTTATCGTTTATATAATATTTTTAGTTAATAATATAATTCTAATATAGTTTAACTCATAAACAAAATGAATATATTTTGTGGTATAATATTTATAATATTTGATTCAAGAAAAAGTCCATTGTAGATAAATAGAATGATATTAAAAATATGCTATAAAAAAACAAAAGAAGAAAGGAGCATTACAGTGGTGGTTTTAAAAGAGAAATTTAAATCTGAAACCAATACCTGGTGCATTTCTTTAGATGGTGAAATTGATATATACAATGCGCCCGAACTAAAAGAGAGGTTACATAAACTTATAGAGCAGCATCCTGGAAATATTATACTAAATTGTGAGAACTTAACCTATATTGATAGCACAGGCCTAGGGGTTTTAATCAGTGCCTTAAGACGAGTTAAGGAATATGATGGTCAGATCACCATTAAGAATCTAAAACCTTATATACACAAGATTTTCGTCATAACTGGCCTTGATAAAATTTTTACAATAGAGGTGCAAGAAGTATGAGCAATGATATTATTACTTTGACAGTACCTGCTAAGCCAGAATATGTAATGGTGGCACGTTTAACCAGTGCAGCTTTTGCCAGCAGATTAGGCTTTGATATTGATCAAATAGAGGATATAAAAATGTCAGTGGCAGAAGCAATAATACTTGTTCTTAATCAGGTAGTAAGGCCTATGGAGCTATTGATAAGATTTGAAAATTTAAATGAAGAGATTCATATTGATATTTCTGGACAAGGAGAATGGGTAGAAAGCAATGTATCAGTGCAAGATATAGACCAGGCCCAGTTAAGTAGATATATTTTAGGCTCTATGATGGATAATGTAGAATTTAAAACTGATAATGGTATAATGAGGGCAGTATGTATGCATAAAGGTTGTGGGGGGTCTAATTGATTAATGAGTGCAAAAAGAAATAATGCGACCGAAAATGATAATATAGAAAGACTACTTAGAGAATATTCTGAAACTCGTGATATTAATCTTAGAAATGAGCTAGTCCAGCATTATCTTTATATTGCAGAAATAATCGCCAAAAAATTTGTCAATAGAGGAGTTGAATACGACGATTTATTTCAAGTGGCCTCTTTGGCCTTGATAAAGGCTTTGGAACGTTTTGATATAAACAGAGGATATAAGTTTTCAAGTTTTGCCACACCTACCATAATTGGAGAAATTAAAAATCATTTTCGAGACAAGAGCCGGATAATACGTTTACCACGCAAAGAAAGCGAAATGATAAAAAAAGTAGAAAGTGCCAAAGCACATTTATCCAATCAATTAGGACGAAGTCCCAAGCCAGAAGAGATTGGTGAATATCTAAATATTTCCACTGAAGAAGTTTTAGAGCTTATGGAGTCCAGTTATCTTACTAATACTGCTTCCTTAGACTATTATATTGATGAAAATAACGAAACTGATTTAATGGCAATGGTTGGCAAGGAAGAAAAGAATTATTCTTTAGTGGAGGATAGAGACGTCATAGAAAAAATCATGTCTGGTTTGGGAGATACAGAAAAAAAGGTACTTTATGAACGTTTTTACAATGAACGTAGCCAAAGAGAGATAGCTGAAGAGATTGGAGTGTCTCAAATGTATATTTCCCGAATGGAACGGAGACTATTGGAGCGATTTAGATCCTATATAAAGAGAACTATATAAGAATAAGACTCAATTCGATCATTCAATGTTTTATATCATTGTAAAAGTGGTAAAAATATAATAATTAATTGTGGTAAAAATATAATAATTAATTAATGTATACTATTAAGTATGTGGAGGTAAAGTTGGTGAAACTGCTCTTTAAAAAACAGATTACTGGGAGCAATCCTTTAAAAGTGAGAAAATTAATCAATGAAATGATGGATTGTATTAATGCATGGAATCCATTAAATGAGGATGAGTATTTTGAGTTTCGTTTAGTTTTAAACGAACTTATTTCCAATGGAATTTTACACGGAAATAAGGGATTTTGTAATAAAAAAGTTAATGTTGCAATTGAAGAAGTAGATTCAACTACTTTGGATATTTTTATTAAAGATGAAGGTCAGGGATTTGATTATAAGAAATTTTATCAACATCCTCCTGAATGTGATAGTCTTAAGATGTCCGAAGGGGGAAGAGGCTTGATGTTGGTCAATGCCTTATGTAGTAAAATACAGTTCAATGAAAATGGTAATCAAGTAAAAATCACAAAAACCATATGCCCCAAATAATAGATTTAACTGTCACGGTATGCTCTTGTATTTGTCATTTTTGTTTTTATATAACTCCCTACAAAGTATTTTCTAATTTTGGGAGGATTTTTTGTTTTTGTAGAGAAGTAATAATTATTATGTAAAGGGGTGAAGTTTTAAGTGGCACGGAGAATTATATTCGCCGGTAGGAGAGTCAGATTTAGGTTTTTTATTTTCCTTGCCATGATTCTAGCTCTTTTTTATTATGTTGTAACACTAGCGATTAACCCCCCTTTATATGATACTGTTAAATATGGAGAGATTACTACATGGGATCATGGTCAAGGTTTAGTTATTAGACAGGAAAGGGCCTATCCAACTTCTGAGTATTATGGAAAAGTAGATTTCTTTGTATCTAAAGGACAGGAAGTAAAAGAGGATGAGTTATTGGCAATAGTATATAAAGAGGGCTATGATTCGAAGTTGATAGTCGAGTTGTATAATATTAAACAAAAGATCTGGGATTATCAAAATAAGAATTTAGTTCAAGAGATAATGGACAACGATTTTGAAAAAATAGAGAATAATATAAATACTATATTGTATACCATCCAATATAATATCCAAAAAGATGAAATCCACAGTATGGGGATATATGAAAATCAACTTAGAGGCTTGCTGGACAGAAAAAAGGAAATTTTAGATAAGAAAGATTCTACTAGTAAATATTTAGAACAGCTATATAGTCAAGAAAAAGAAATAGAGAACAAATTAGAAGAATGGAAAATAGAAATTAAAGCACCAGAATCTGGATTTATAAGCTTTGAATTAGATGGATTGGAGAATATAATTTCACCTAAAGATATAGATTACCTTACAGTAGAACAATTTTTATCTCTAAGAGATCATAAACCTTTAGTATCGGACACGGAAAACCATCTATTAGAGATTCCCCTATTTAAAATTGTATCATCTAATAAATGGTATATTGTATCTCTAATCCCCCATAAGAATATCTTTTATGAACAAGGTGATACTCTTAGCCTTAAGCTTTTAGGTTTATCCGAAGAAATAATAAATGCCCAAGTATATAAGGTTGATTATATTGATGATTCAACCTTAGTTGTTCTGGAGATGGTAGATAGTATCGAAAGTGTTTTAGAGGTACGCAATATACATATTGAGATTGGTATAAAGGCTGAGGGTTTAATGATTCCTAGGAAAGCCATTATTTATAAAAACAATAAAACAGGCGTCAAGATTGATCATAATGGAGATATTAAATATATAGAAGTCAAAGTTAAGGCTTTAGACGATGATTGGGCAATAATAGAGAAAGCCAAAGATAACGATATTATAGAGGTCAATGATATAGTAATTATAGAATAGATCCTTGTAAATATCATAAGTCTTCTTAGGTATTTGGAGTGATGTATATAAATGTGTGTCAAAGAAAACATTGAACAAGTAAGAAACAGAATAAAAAAAGCAGCATTAACAGCAAATAGAGATCCTAATGAGATATCAATTGTAGCGGTTAGTAAAAATATTCCTACAACAAAAGTATTAGAAGCTATAGATGCAGGTATAACTATAATTGGAGAAAATAGAGTACAAGAGTTAGTAAAAAAATATCATAATATCGGAAAAAAAATTAGTTGGCATTTGATTGGGCCTTTACAAACTAACAAGGTTAAATATATTATAGATAAGGTGGACCTTGTCCATTCTTTAGACAGAATCTCTCTAGCTCGAGAGTTAAATAAAAGAGCAGGAGCAATTGGGAATAAAATACAGGTACTAATACAGGTAAATATGTCGCGAGAGACTACGAAATCGGGTATCTATGAAGAAGATTTGTTTACTTTTGTAGAGGAACTTGTAAACTACCCCAATATTCAAGTTAAAGGTCTAATGACAATTGGACCTCACACCAATGATACTGTTGCTATAAGAGAATGCTTTAAGCGTTTTAGAGATTTATTTGAAGAGCTAAAAGCTAAAGAGCTAGACCATATTGATATGCAGTATCTATCTATGGGAATGACCAGTGATTTTGAGATTGCTATTGAGGAAGGTTCTAATATGGTCAGAATAGGTAGAGGAATTTTTAAGGATAAATAAATTATGATAATTGTAAGTAAAAAGAGGAGGATGAATTATGTCGCTTTTTAATAAGATTTTAAACATTATAGGCCTGGAAGAAACAATTCTTGAGGATATTGAAGAACCAGATATTGAAGATACCTCTGTTAGAAGCCATGATGATCTCATAGAACCTCAATTTCAATCGAAGGGGAAAAAGGGAAAGGTAGTCAATATACATACAACATCCTATGTAAAAGTCGTGGTTTATCAGCCTCTTTCCTTCGATGATACTCAAGATATCATTGATAACCTAAAGAATCGAAAACCTATAGTTGTAAACTTAGATGCACTGGATGCAGACCTGGCTCAAAGAGTTCTGGACTTTATTAGTGGTGCTGTTTATTCATTGGACGGGACAATACAGAAAGTTTCAAGGGGTATCTTTGTCATAGCACCAAGTAATATCGATATAGTGGGAAATATACCGGAAGAATTAAAAGGAAAGAGTTTTTTTACTCTATCAAGTAGAAAAAGTGATGAGGAGTAGGAGGTAACAATTTGTTTGGACACAGTCTATTGTTAAGACAACTTATAGTTAGCCTTATTTGGTTCATAAATATATTATCATGGGCGATTATAATAAATTCCTTACTTTCTTGGGTGCTGGAACCAATGCATCCTGTCAGGGTCTTTTTAGGCCGTTTTATTGAGCCCATAGTAGCACCTTTCCGTACTCTTACTAGAAGATTGAACACATCCGGTATACCCATTGACTTTTCTCCTCTATTTGCATATATTACTTTATCTATAATAGCATCTATACTAAGGGGACTGCTATAGCTAATGGAAAGCCAAGATGTTAAACTGACAATAGCAAAAGTGGAAGATCTAGTTAGATGGGTTATTCGTAATCAAAACTGGAATACAACGTGGTTTTTGGATCCTGCTACTCAAGTTTATGTTGAAAGATATCTAGAAAAATCTATAGAAATAAATTATAAAAAATCAGGTGGATATCCAACAGCGGAGCGTAAAATTTTTGCTATATATCCACATTGGATGGAGTTTGATGATAACTTATTCCCTTATTCTTGTTTATCCGTTGAATGGAATGACAAATTCTTTAATTTAGGTCATAGAGATATACTTGGATCTGTCTTGGGGCTGGGTATAGAGCGACATACAATAGGTGATATCATTGTAAAGAAAAATATCGCTTATGTAATAATGATGAAAGATATATCTAATTTTGTTCTAGCAAATCTAGCAACAATAGGTAGAGCAAAAGTAAAACTATCTAAAATAGATTTAGCCAATTTGGATTTGCCTGAACCAAAATACAAAAGTATACATACCACAGTTTCTTCTATGCGACTTGATTGTTTGGCTAGTACTGGATTTGGATACTCCAGAAATAAAATACTCCCCCTTATTCGAGAGGGTAGATTATTTGTCAATTGGGAGCAAATCACCAAGCCTGACTTTCAAATAAAAGAGGGAGACATAATTACATTAAGGGGATCTGGTAGGATTAAAATATCCGAAATAACAGGCTTTACTAAAAAAAATAGAATAGCTGTTATTATCTATAGGTTTACATGAAAATTAATTGATTTAGAGGAGGAATTAACATGGCATTAACTCCCATGGATATACATAATAAGGAATTTACAAGATCTTTTAGAGGTTATGATGAAGACGAAGTAGACCAGTTCTTGGATGAAATAGTAGAAGAGTTTGAGAGATTGTATAAAGAAAATATCGATTTAAAAGATCGCCTATCAATGGTAGTTGATCAAATAAATAATTATAAAACTATGGAAAACACTTTGAAAGAAACTTTGGTGACCGCTCAAAAGACCGCTGATGAGTTGACAGAATCTGCTCAAAAAAAATCTGAATTAATTATTAAAGAAGCAGAAGGGAAAGCTCGCGAAATAATAGATAACGCTCATACTAAAGTATTAGAAATTAAAAAAGAATTTGATGAATACAGAAAGCAAATGCAAGTCTTTAGGTCCCGTTTTAAAAATTTGTTGGAAACACAGCTAGAAATCCTTCAACAGGAAATTCCTACATATGAAGATATAGATAATGAAAGTTTGCCCAAAGGCTAAATCAATAATGATCATTAATGTGGAATAGTCATTATTATTGTAACGCATTAACTTTTAAATTGCCCTAATTTATTAATTATTATTTCAAGAATAGGGAATACTCATATAATGTATACAATTGAGTATATTATAAAGGAGTATTCCAAATGAGAATGAAAAACTATGAATTAAATTATTTTAAGGAAAAACTTCTATCGGAAATGAAAGCCACACAAGAAGTTTTAAAATCAAATAAGAATTTTATTGAAGATTCTAATTTAAAGGAAGATCTTGGTGAATTATCCTCCTATGATAATCATCCTGCCGACACCGCTAGTGAGGTTTTTGAACAGGAAAAAAGTTACTCTTTAGAAAAGCATAGCTCTAAACACTTAGCTGATATACAAGAATCTTTAAAAAAGATAGAAGATGGTAGTTATGGAATATGTGATTATTGCGGCCATAATATTGGTTTTGATAGATTAGATGCACAGCCAATTGCCAAGCTATGTATAAACTGCCAGAAAAACCATGAAGTTGCTCCACATAACTGGGACAAGGACCGTCCCGTAGAAGAAGATGTTCTTTCTTACCCCTTTGGTAGAACATTTATGGATGACAGCGATAATGTTGTCTATGATGGAGAAGATGCCTGGCAGGATGTTCAACAATATGGAAGCTCAAGTGGTCCTCAGGACATAAGTACTAATCGGTTTATAAATTACGGAAATGCTTATTATGATAGTCAAGAAAATATTGGATTTACCGAGAGAGTTGAAACAATAGATAATCAGGACTATAATGAACAAATCCCAGGGGAGGATACAGAAAAAGATAATAAAAATAAATAGAAAATTATAAGGAGCTGGATGATTTCCCAGCTCCTTCTTTTAAGTCCAATGTCTATATGCTATAATGGGATAGAAAATATTACAATAGGGGGATACCAATGATCGAAGTACTAATAATACTATCTATAATACTTATAGATCAGCTTACTAAATATCTAGCAGTAATCCGCTTGAAGGATATAGGCAGTATAGAGATAGTCCGAGGCATTTTTAACCTTACATATGTGGAAAATAGGGGAGCTGCTTTTGGAATTCTCCAAAACCATAGATGGTTTTTTATTATAACAACTACAATTATATGTGTACTAATGATTTATTTCCTTATAACTCAGTCAAACACTAGCATAGTTTTAAGGATAAGCCTTTCTATGATACTAGGAGGGGCCATAGGTAATTTGATTGATAGGATTAGGTTTGGATATGTGGTTGATATGCTACATTTCACTTTGATTGATTTTCCAGTTTTCAATGTAGCCGACTGCTTTGTAGTAACGGGAACAATACTCTTGGCTTATTACATTCTTTTTGTAGCGGATAAGGTAGAAAAGGAAGTTGTATAAGTGGGTAAATCAATGGATAAGAAACATTTTTTTCAAGTAAATCAATCCTACAATGGACAACGTATTGATAAGTTCTTGGCAAATAAATTACCAGACCTATCACGCTCTTTTTTGCAAGAGATAATAAAAAACGGACTGGTAGAGGTAGATGGCTTGAAAATAAAGTCTAACTATAGACTTAAAGCAGGACAAAAGATTGAAGTTTCAATCCCGCCACCTACAAAAATATCTTTAGAACCAGAAAATATAGAACTGGATATAATATACCAGGATGATGATATTGCAGTCATCAATAAACCTCAGGGGATGGTAGTTCATCCTGCACCTGGAAACTATTCAGGTACACTGGTAAATGCACTCTTGTATCACTGTGAACATCTTTCTGGCATTAATGGAAAGATACGCCCTGGAATAGTTCATCGATTAGACAAAGATACTTCAGGGTTATTGGTTATAGCAAAAAATGATCATGCGCACCATCATCTGGCTCGTCAAATTGCCGAAAGGAGCCTTCTTAGGGTCTATTGGGCTATTGTAGAAAACAATATAATAGAAAATGAGGGCACTATCGATGAACCTATAAAGCGGCATCCCGTACATCGCAAGAAAATGGCTGTTATACCAGGACCGGGAAGTAGGAATGCGGTTACTCATTTTCGTGTTTTGGAAAGATTTGGGGAATATACGTTAGTGGAAGCTAGATTGGAGACAGGTAGAACTCATCAGATTCGGGTACACATGTCCTATATTCAACACCCAATAGTTGGTGATCTAATGTATGGTTCCAAGAAGCAAAAGTTTAACTTAAAAGGTCAAGCACTCCATGCTATAATGCTAGGTTTGGTTCACCCTACTACAGGAGAATTTATGGAGTTTAGAGCACCTCTTCCCCCATATTTTATTGAATTGTTAACCAAGCTTCGAAGTATATCAAAAAATACTAAATAGAGTATAGACAGTGAATAAAGAATATGATATAATCATTAAAAATAAAAAAACCTTTAAGCTGGTCCCGTGAGTCTGGCAAGGTTAAAGATATGGAAATATATAATAAAATGAGATAATATGTACTCTTTAAAATTTCTATGCCTTTAATATACCTTGCCCTTGGCAAGGTTTTTTTGATGAGGTGATATCTATGGTAGAAAAGGCTCAAATTATGGATGAAGCTGGGATAAATCGAGCATTATCTAGAATAGCACATGAGATAATTGAGAAAAATAAAGGTGTTGAAGATGTAGTACTTATCGGAATCCAGCGCAGGGGTGTACCTCTTGCTTACAGGCTGGCCAATAATATAAAAAAATACGAAGGTGTTGAAGTTCCAGTAGGAATTCTAGATATTACTCTCTATAGGGATGACTTGTCAACCTTGGCAGAACATCCTGTTATAAATAGCACCGATATACCCTTTGACATAAATGGAAAAATAGTAGTTATGGTTGATGATGTACTTTATACAGGAAGAACTGCGCGAGCTGCAATGGATGCTCTAATTGATCTAGGTAGACCCAAGGCAATACAGTTTGCTGTATTAGTGGATAGAGGGCATCGTGAACTTCCTATTCGAGCAGATTTTGTAGGAAAGAATCTACCTACCTCGCGTAATGAGATTGTTAATGTGCAAGTAATGGAAGTAGACAAAGTTAATAAAGTAACCATTGCTGAGCTAACCCTTTAAGTCAGTCCCGTGAGGCTGTCAAGGGATAATACAGCAAGATTTTGTTGTATTGTGCCTTGATAGCTTTAAAATCAAGGCATTTTTTTTGCCTATATATTGTAAAAAATCATGATAAATTTACGAAGGAGGATTTATAATGCAACAAAGTATTCAAGACACAAAACTCAACCCTTGGAAAACAATTCTTTTAGCTATCCAACATGTTTTTGCCATGTTTGGAGCCACAGTACTAGTACCTGCGTTAACAGGTTTAGATCCAGCAGTGGCCCTATTTACAGCCGGAGTTGGTACTTTAATTTTCCACTTTATCACAAAAAGAAAAGTTCCTGCATTTCTTGGATCTAGTTTTGCTTTTATAGCTGCTATTCAAACTGTAGTTCAAAATCAAGGTATTGCTTATGCTGGTGGAGGAATTATAGTGGCTGGCTTATTATATGTAGTGTTGGCTATTTTAGTGTTGATATTTGGTGTTGAAAAAATTCGCAGTTTCTTTCCACCTCTGGTTACAGGACCTATGATTGCAATAATTGGTTTAACCCTT
Organism: Clostridiales bacterium; assembly: GCA_012735575.1. Classification (GTDB taxonomy): domain Bacteria; phylum Bacillota; class Clostridia; order Caldicoprobacterales; family UBA3941; genus JAAYGY01. Next base: position 15,251 of record JAAYGY010000023.1, on the reverse strand, counting down.
AGTCCTGGTGTAATATCTGGAAATATTGTAACCGCTGATATAGGTACTCTTGGACAACGTTGGATTATTGCTTTAGCAGTGGTAGCAACCATGGTTATAGTATCCATATTCGTAAAAGGTTTTTTTAGATTAGTACCTGTATTACTTGGAATTATAGTTGGTTATATCGTGTCAATTTTCTTCGGTTTTGTGGACTTTTCACTTATCAAAGAAGCCCCCTTTTTTGCAATACCTGATTTTCAGTTACCTAAATTTGACATTACAGCTATTTCACTTATAGCACCAATAGCTATTGTTACCTTCATGGAGCATATAGGAGATATAACCACCAATGGTGCAGTGGTGGGCAAGGATTTCTTTCAGGATCCCGGCCTTCATCGAACTTTAATTGGAGATGGTGTAGCAACTGCTTTTGCTGGACTTTTAGGTGGTCCTGCAAATACTACCTATAGTGAAAATACAGGAGTATTGGCCGTTACTAAGGTATATAATCCATTTATATTAAGACTTTCAGCTATATTTGCTATTATTTTAAGTCTATGTGGCAAAATAGGCGCTCTTTTACAATCTATCCCTACTCCGGTAATGGGAGGAGTTAGTATACTGCTATTTGGAATGATTGCAAGTATAGGTTTAAGGACATTGGCTGATGCTAAAATTGATTTTACTAACAGCCGTAACCTTATAATTATCTCATTGATGTTGGTAATGGGGTTAAGTGGTGTAGAATTTTCCCTAATCCCAGGAGTTACCCTATCGGGAATGAGTCTAGCGGCGTTAATCGGTGTAATTTTAAATAAAGTCTTACCTGAAGATATTTAGTATCAAAAGAGTAGTGAGCAATAGCTTATTACTCTTTTTTGTAAATACCCACAAAGAAAGCGGTGAAAACATGGCTTTAAAAAGAAAGGATGTTTTAGGACTTCGAACCATGAATCAGCAGGAGATTGTAGAAATCTTAAATACTGCTGAAACTATGAAATATATATTACAGCAAAATAATAAAAGAACGCCTCATCTTCAAGGCAAGTCCATAGTTAATCTCTTCTATGAAAATAGTACCAGAACTCGACTATCCTTTGAGTTGGCCAGTAAATATATGAGTGCTAGTTCAGCTAATATTTCAGCTTCCTCAAGTAGTGTTTCCAAAGGTGAAAGCCTAATAGATACATGCAAAACTATTGAAAGGATGGGAGCAGATGTTATTGTAATTCGTCATCCTATGTCCGGTGCTGCTCATATTGTAGCCAAGCACGTAAATGTATCTATTATAAATGCTGGAGACGGTATGAACGAACATCCCACTCAAGGATTGCTGGATATGTTTACCATAAGGGAAAATAAGGGTACTATAAAGGGATTAAAAGTGGCAATCATTGGCGACATATACCATAGCCGTGTAGCACGTAGCAATATTTGGGGATTGAGTAAGATGGGTGCTGAAGTTGCAGTTGCAGGACCATCTACATTGTTACCTATAGAATTAGATAAAACAGGAGCAAAAGTATGCAATAGCGTTGAGGAAGCAGTGGATCAGGCAGATGTGGTAATGGTGCTCAGATTACAGAAAGAACGCCAGCAAAAAGGGTTATTGCCCTCTCTTCGAGAGTACTCTCAAATCTATGGCCTTAATAAGGAAAGACTTAAACTAGCTAAGGAAAATGTATTGCTGATGCATCCTGGCCCTATAAATAGAGGAATTGAAATTACATCTGATATAGCAGATGGCATTCATTCTCACATCCAGGAACAGGTGACCAATGGCGTAGCAATACGTATGGCACTGCTTTATCTCATAACTCGTCAAAGGAGGAAATATGATGCTACTGTGTATCAGTAATGGAAACATAATTGACGGGAAAGGCGGAGTTTTTTTAGAAAAAGATATATTAATTAAAAATAATACTATAATAGACATTGGCACTGACTTAACGAATAAAGCCCATAGGATAATTGATGCAACTGGCCTGTGGGTTATTCCTGGACTGATAGATGCACACTGTCATCTTAGAGAGCCTGGATTTGAATATAAAGAAAATATTATCTCGGGTACAGCAAGTGCAGCAGCAGGAGGATTTACTAGTGTTGCCTGTATGCCAAACACTGAGCCTGCCATAGATAATGCCGCCATGATTCAATATATAAAACTAAAGGCTGCTTCTGAGGGCAAGGTAAGGGTATATCCCATAGGAGCTATTACACAGGGTAGAAAAGGTAAGCACATAACTGAGATGGGTGAAATGAAAATGGCAGGTGCGGTGGCTTTATCCGATGATGGTGATCCTATTTCAGATGCTAACCTTATGAGACTAGCTTTGGAATATGCCAAGCAGTTTGGATTATTGCTTATTTCCCATTGCGAAGATAAGTCACTAGTAGCAGGAGGAGTTATGAACGAGGGGTATGTTTCAACCATGTTAGGATTAAAAGGCATTACTCGAGCTGCTGAAGACGTAATGGTGGCAAGAGACGTAATTTTATCTGAGATAACAGGAGTACCAGTTCATATAGCCCATGTAAGTACAGAAGGAGCAGTAGATATTATTCGCAGGGCAAAATCTAGAGGGGTTCACATAACCTGCGAGACTGCACCTCATTATTTTTCGGCTACTGACGAGTGGATAGAGAATTATAATACCAACGCAAAGGCAAATCCGCCCCTCAGAACTCAACGAGATGTAGATGCCATTAAGGAAGGTTTAAAAGACGGTACCATAGACATAATAGCAACAGATCACGCTCCCCATCATAGAGATGAAAAGGACGTAGAATTTAACTTAGCAGCAAGTGGAATTTCTGGTTTTGAAACAGCCTTCTCTCTATCATATACCCATTTAGTGGATACAGGAATACTATCATTAGAAGAACTGGTAGCAAAGCTAAGCACCATTCCAGCTAAAATATTAGGTATTCCCGGTGGTGAGTTGGGCCTTGGCCTTCCAGCTGATATAACCATAGTTGATACCAAGAGAGAGTATATAGTAAACAGAGATAATTTTTATTCCAAAGGAAAAAATACTCCTTTTCATGGTAAAAAGGTAAAGGGAAAGGTAATATATACCATTGTAGATGGAAAAGTAGTATATGACAAGGAGGTTTTAATTTGATCGACAAATTAATCAGTAAGATAATTGAAAAGGAAACTCCAATAGTTGTCGGCCTGGATCCAAGATTGGAATATTTGCCTCAAAACCTACTGGATAAATATTTTAAACAAGATATCAGTCTGGAAACAGCAGCCCGGGCTATACTGGATTTTAACATAGAAATACTAAACAATATTCACGATCTCATACCGGCTGTGAAACTTCAGGTAGCTTATTATGAAATGTATGGACTACCAGGATTAAAGACCTTTATAGAGACTGCTAATTACGCCAAATCAAAAGGATTGATAGTTATTGGAGATGTAAAGAGAAATGATATTGGTTCAACTGCAGAAGCATACTCAAATGCATATATAGGTTATACTCCTCTTTATAGAGAATATGCTCAAGCTTTTCCCGTAGATATGATTACTGTCAATCCTTATCTAGGTACTGATGGAATAAAACCCTTTATAGATAACTGCAAAAGAAACAATAAGGGTATATTTGTTCTTGTAAAAACCTCAAATCCTTCTTCGGGGGAGTTCCAAGATCTAGTAACAACGGACGGATATAAAGTTTATGAAAAGGTTGCTCAAAAGGTAAATGACTGGGGGCAAGATTTAATAGGCAATTACGGATATAGTAGCGTAGGTGCTGTTATAGGAGCTACTTATCCTCATCAATTATCTGAATTAAGAAAATTAATGCCTAATGTTTATTTTTTAGTTCCAGGATATGGCGCACAGGGCGGAAGGGCTCAAGATATCATGGGTGGATTTGATAATAGGGGACTAGGTTCTATTATAAACGCTTCTAGAAGCATAATGTGCGCTTATAAAAATAAGCCTTGGAAGAATCAATTTAATTCTCGAGAGTTTGGCTTAGCTTCACGAGCAGAAGTAATAAATATGAAAGATGAGATCCATAAAGCATTGATAAGTAATAAAACTTATTTCTAAAAAGTAAACTGAAGAAAAGTAATACAAGGAGTAGATGATATGCCTTTAGATAAGGATATAAAAAAGGTGCTGGTTATTGGTTCAGGACCTATTGTTATAGGACAGGCAGCAGAATTTGACTATGCTGGCACTCAAGCATGTACTGCCTTAAAAGAAGAGGGTGTTGAAGTAGTACTGATAAATAGTAATCCTGCTACCATAATGACCGATACAAATATGGCGGATCATATTTACATAGAACCTTTAACTCCCACAGTAGTTAAAAAAGTTATTGCCAAGGAAAAACCCGATAGTTTATTGGCAACCTTGGGAGGACAAACCGCTTTAAATCTTGCTATGGAGCTAGCAGAAAGTGGATTTTTAGATGCTCAAGGAGTCAGGCTTTTGGGCACATCTGTAGATTCAATAAAAAAAGCGGAAGATCGAGAGGCCTTTAATAAAACCATGAAACAGATTGGACAACCTGTTGTTCAAAGTACCATAGCTAATGACATAAAAACCGCTGTAGCCTTTGCAGACCAAATTGGCTATCCTGTGGTTGTTCGACCAGCTTACACTTTAGGAGGAACTGGTGGTGGTATAGCATATAATCAGCAGGAACTTATTTCCATAACCCAAGATGGTATACGTTTAAGTCGGGTAGGTCAGGTATTGATAGAAAAATCTGTAGCTGGATGGAAAGAGATCGAATTTGAAGTAATTAGAGATAGAAAAGGCAATTGTATAGTAGTATGTGATATGGAAAACATTGATCCTGTCGGTATTCATACAGGGGATAGTATAGTAGTGGCTCCCTCTCAAACTCTAAAAAAACAAGAATATAAAATGTTGTATAAAGCTTCCATTGATATTATTAATTCATTAGAAATTCAAGGTGGATGCAATGTGCAGTACGCCTTTAACCCCGATACTTTAGAGTATCACGTTATTGAAGTTAACCCTAGAGTTAGTCGTTCCAGTGCATTAGCTTCTAAAGCTACTGGTTTTCCTATAGCAAAGGTCACAACAAAGATAGCTTTAGGCTATTTCCTTTCAGAGATAGATGGAATTTTCTCTGATAATAGCTGCACCTCTTATGAACCTGATTTAGATTATGTAGTGGTTAAAATACCTAGATGGCCTTTTGATAAGTTTGTAAAAGCTGATAAAACCTTAGGAACAAGAATGAAAGCAACTGGGGAGATAATGGCGATTGGCAAAAACTTCGAAGAAGCTTTATTAAAAGCTGAACGCTCCTTGGAAAATGATATGGAGGGGCTTGGTGTATTGTCTAATTCACTACAACATCTTTCTCTAAAAAAGCTAGATAAAAAACTAACTGAAAGAACTCACCAGAGATTATATATAATAGCTGAGGCTATAAGACGAGAGATATCTATAGAAACAATTCATAAACATACATGCATTGATAAGTTTTATCTTTATAGTATAAAAAAGATTATTGATATGGAAAAAAAGTTAAAATCATATACCATAGAAACCTTAAGTAAAGAAGTTTTATTGAAAGCAAAAAAGATGGGTTTTTCTGATAAAACCCTTGCTAAGATTTATAACATTCCCGGGAAACAAATAAAAAGTTTAAGAAAAAAATGGAACATCAATCCAGCTTATGAAACTATTATCCCTTATGTTAAAGCTGACACCACTTCAGGTGAATATTATTATTCCACATATAACAGCAAAAACCAAGCAAGATACTCTAATAATAAGAAAAATATCGTTATACTAGGCTCAGGGCCTATTCGAATAGGTCAAGGTATAGAATTTGATTATTGCTCTGTTCATTGTATATGGGCATTAAAAAGAATGGGATATGATACTGTTATTATTAATAATAATCCAGAAACTGTTAGTACTGATTCTAATATTGCTCATAGACTATATTTTGAGCCTTTGACTCCTGAAGATGTAATAAATATCTTGGATGTTGAACAGCCTTTGGGAGTAGTTGTTCAATTTGGCGGTCAAACTGCTATAAAGCTGGCTAAGGTTGTTGAGGAAGCAGGATATAAGATATTAGGAACATCATTGGATTCTATCAATAGGGCTGAAGATCGTAAAGAATTTGATAGATTATTATCCACACTGGGTATTATAAGGCCAGCAGGTACCACCGTTTTTACAGCAGATCAAGCAGTGATAGCAGCCAGAAAATTAGGTTATCCTGTTTTAGTTCGTCCTTCATATGTTTTAGGCGGAGAGGGAATGGAAATAGCATATAACGATGATAATATAAGAGAATATATGGACCTAATTAATCTTTCACATCAAGATCATCCGGTCCTTATAGATAAATATATAATGGGCAAAGAAATAGAAGTAGATGCTATTTCAGATGGTGAGGATATTCTAATACCAGGGATAATGGAACATATAGAGAGATCAGGTGTTCATTCAGGTGATAGTATTTCCGTCTACCCATCTCAAACTATATCATCAGAAATTATCGATCAGATAATAGAATATAGCAGTAAACTGTCTAAAGCTCTAAAAGTCCGGGGACTAATTAATATTCAATACATTGAATACGGGGGCAATGTATATGTGATTGAGGTAAATCCTCGTTCTAGCCGCACAGTTCCATATTTGAGTAAAGTTACAGGAGTTCCAATGATAGAACTTGCTACAAAAGCTAGCTTAGGATATTCTCTCAAAGATATGGGGTATGGTACAGGATTGTATAAAAAGAAAAAATACATTACTGTTAAAGTGCCAGTATTTTCCTTTGAAAAATTGCCTTTAGTAGACACAAGATTAGGTCCTGAAATGAAATCTACTGGTGAAGTTTTAGGGATTGGCAAGAACTTACCTGAAGCTTTGTATAAGGGAATGTTAGCTGCAGGATATGTTTTCTCTAGGGGCGGAAATGTCCTTATCACAGTTGCCGATCCTGATAAACAAGAGATTGTACCCTTAGCATCAAAACTTTCAGACCTAGGTTTTAAGATCTTTGCTACATCGGGTACCGCCCTAGAATTACATTCCAACTATATTGCTGCCAATGTTCTTAGACGCATTAATGAGGATGAACCTAATATAACAAGTTATATAAAAAACAAAGAAATAGATCTTGTTATCAACACTCCTACCAAAGGGAGAAGCCAAGAACGAGATGGGTTTAAAATAAGAAGAATGGCAGTGGAGCATTCAATCCCATGTTTTACTACGCTGGATACAGCTAAGGTTTTTGTAGAAATTATGCTGTCAGGAATGGCAGATGACAAAATCCAAATTTATCCCATGGAGGTACTAGTATAATGTCTAGACACATTGCAGAAGTCGTAGAAAATATTGAGATAGCTTGTAAAATCTATAAAATGACTATTATATCCAACCAAGTGGCTCAATCAGCTTATCCTGGGCAGTTTATTCATATTAGTATTCCACATGATGAATCCCTTTTATTGCGCCGTCCCATAAGCATAAACAGGGTAAATAGAAACAATAACCAGGTAGATATAATTTATCAAGTGGTAGGTAAAGGCACCAAAATTTTATCCGGTTTAGAAAAAGGAGCAGAATTGGATATTTTAGGCCCTTTAGGCAAAGGATTTTGGATTCCCAAAGGAACTAAGAAAATATATATAGTTGGTGGTGGCTGTGGGGTTGCACCTGTTAGATTTATAGGTGAGAGATGGGACTATCTAGATATTACTTCATTCTTGGGATTTCGTGGAAAGCCCTGGGCATATCAAATTGATGAATTTGAAAGGTTTAGCAGGAAAGTGTTTGTATCATCAGATGATGGCACTATAGGATATAAAGGCTCAATAATTTCCTTATTAGATAAACATCTAAGTGTAGAAAATCCTGATTTAGTAATGGCCTGTGGTCCTGTTCCTATGATCCAAGCTTTACAAAAAACCGTTTTAAAATACGACATTCCTTGCCAAATATCCCTTGAAGAGCGAATGGGATGTGGCGTTGGGGGATGCTTAGTTTGCTCATGTGCTATAGGTAGTAAAGATAAGTGGGATTATAAAAAGGTATGCACCGATGGGCCAGTATTTTGGAGTGAGGAGGTTATCTTAGATGGAGAATCTGAAACTAAATGTTAATATCGCCGGTGTTTCTTTTAAAAACCCTATCATAGCTGCCTCAGGAACTTTTGGATTTGGAGTAGAGTATAAAGAATATATAGATCTTAACCATTTAGGAGGCATTTCTGTTACGGGACTCACACTAGAGCCACGTAAAGGAAATCCCCCTCCCAGGATTGCAGAAACCCCATCTGGGATACTAAATAGTGTAGGCTTGCAAAATCCCGGAGTTGACTATTTTATAGATTCAATATTACCCAAACTTAAACAATATGATACTAATATCATTGCCAATATCAATGGAAACACCCTGGATGAGTATTGTCATATGGCAACAAGATTGCAGCAAATAGATATTGATATGTTGGAATTAAATCTTTCCTGTCCAAATGTTAAGCAAGGAGGAGTATCCTTTGGCACAGATCCTGAAATGGTTTATTCCATAACCAAAGCTGTTAAGGAACATTCTCATCAACCTCTTATAGTTAAATTAACACCAAACGTTACTGATATAACTGAAATTGCTATAGCAGCTCAAAAAGGAGGAGGGGATGCCATCTCTTTAGTAAATACCTTTTTAGGGATGGCCATAGATGTCAAGACTAGAAGACCTGTTTTGGGTAATATAACAGGGGGATTATCAGGGCCTGCTATCAAACCTCTAGCTCTTAGAATGGTATGGCAGGTCTCTAGAGCTGTTGAAATTCCTATTATAGGTATGGGAGGCATAATGACTGGAGAAGATGTGGTAGAGTTTCTATTAGCAGGCGCAACAGCAGTATCAATAGGCACAGCAAATTTAGTGACACCTGACTCTATGGTCAAGATATTATATGATTTTAAAACATACATGCATAATAATAAAGTATCAAGTATCGATGAACTTATCGGAGGTCTTATTGTTAAAATGCCAACCTAAGCAATTTTACAAACTAGTGTTTACTAAATATGAATTCACAAGTATAAAACGGGAGGATATATTATGAACAAAGAGCAAATTGTTAAAATTTTTGAAGAGAGTGGAGCATTGACAGTAGGTCATTTTCTATTAACGTCAGGAAGACATAGTAGTAAATATATACAGTGCGCAAAAGTTTTTCAATATCCTAAATATGCTCAGCAGCTAACAAAGGAACTGTCTTTGGCATTTGAAGATGATAAAGTGGATATAGTTATTGGGCCAGCTGTGGGAGGAATTATTTTAGCTTATGAAATGGCACGTTGTCTTAATGCAAAAAGTATTTTTAGCGAAAGAGAAAATGGTATTATGCAGTTGCGTCGTGGTTTTTCAATCCATAAAAACTCAAAAGTTCTGGTAGTTGAAGATGTAGTAACTACTGGGGGATCAGTAAAAGAAGTAATAGATTTAGTCAATAGCTTAGAAGGAGAAGTAGTTGGAGTGGGAGCTTTAGTAGATAGAAGTAATGGAAATATAGATTTTGGAGTTAGATTTCATTCACTTCTAACCCTGGATATAAAATCTTATGATCCTGATTCTTGCCCATTATGTGAGAAAAATATTCCAATTATTAAACCGGGAAGTAGAAAAATAAATGGAGTATGATTCTTACTATTAAGTACAAACTATTATATAGAATCATATAAGATAAAAACTGCACTATGAAAGAGAGGAGTATTAATGCTAGATAATATTTTGGATCAAAGGATCCTTAAAAACGGGCTATATGATGTGACATTGACATTGCATGAAGACGAGTACTTTGCAGTATATGATCATATTAGCCAAGAAAACGCTAAAGAGCTGGTAAAAAACTACTTATTGCGACGTCAAGATGATGGCCGTCCAGAAAATGTGCAAATTAAACACAATAAAAATCAAAGAATTGTGACCATAGAAGCATACTTACACTATTCAGATAATGAAAAGACCACCTATCTACCAAGAAGTCATGATTATTTAAACTATAAAGAAAATAGGACTAATTGATTTTCTTTAAGTTATTAATAATAGATTCATCGGGTGTAACATACATGGTTTGGTAATTTTCATAAATAACCATACCAGGTTTAGCTCCACTGGGTTTGCGTACATTTTTGCGTGAGCAATAATCCACAGGAACCTTTGTGGAGTTTTTCGCCTTACTAAAATAGGCTGCTAATATACCTGCCTCAAGTAATGTCTGTTTTGGAAGGTCTTTACCTTTTGTTTTAACAATTACATGAGAACCTGGAATCTCTTTAGTATGCAACCACAAGTCTTCAGGCTCTGCAGTTTTTAAAGTTAGCCTATCATTTTGTGTATTATTTTTACCTACATATATATGAAATCCATCGGATGATAGGAAATGATAAGGCTTTGATGGTGCTAATTTTTTAGATCTTTTCCTTTCACTGCGCAGCCTTATATATCCTTCCTGAGCCAATTCTTGTCGGATTTCACCAATTTCTGATTCTTCTGTACATTTATTCAAGTTATCTAGTTGTGAATCCAGATATTGGATTTCGTTTTGGGTTTCTTTTAACTGTTTGTCAATCATTATAAGAGCGTTTTTTGCTTTATTATACTTTTTGAAATAAGCCTGAGCATTTTGGTTTGGTGTTTTATTTTTATCTAGAGGTATTTCAATTATGCCTTCATTAGGATCATAGTAATTCACTAATTCAACTTTTTCGGTACCTTTAGGAATTTGATAAAGGTTGGCAGTGAGTAGCTCTCCATACAACCTATATTTATCAGCGTTTTGCGCCTTATTATATTCATCCATTAGGATACCCAATTTTTTTTGAGCACGCTCTAGATTGGTATTGAGTACTTTAAAAAGATGAGCAGTACGCTGACGCATTCTATCCATTTTATCACGAGTATGAAAAAATATCTCCAAAGCTAATGATACCGATTCAAATGATTTCTGTAGTTTTATATCATACTGATAATAAGGGAAAGGAAAAATATCTATAGGGCGGCCAGCCTCATCCTTTAGCAAAACAGGATCAAAATCCTTGGATCTAACCCTTTCAAAAAAGTTATAGAAAGCCTTAGAAAGGCTACTTTTCTCACCCCGATGAACAATTTCTTTTGCAGTAACTCGGGAAATTCCAATAAAATAATTTTGGATTGCCCTGGCAGCTTTTTTTGTATCTTTATCAGTATTTAAAATTTCATCAAGTTTTGATGGTTCTTGGAGAAGAGGATTATGCTTATTTTGTGAAGGAGGAAATAAATAAGGGTTCCCAGGTAGAACTTGTCTTACCCTACTTATCTCTTCGGTTATTCTTTTTACACTATCAATAATAAAATCCTTATCATCCACCAAAATAATATTACTATGTCTACCCATAATTTCTATAATTAACCGCTTGGTAGATAGATCCCCTAGCTCATCTCTACTTTCAATATATAAGATTATAATTCTTTCAAAACCAGGTTGCTCAATATTAATTATACGTCCACCCATTAAATGCTTTCTTAATACCATACAAAAAACTGGTGGAGTAACGGGGTTACTCTTTTGAAGTTCTGTTAGATGTATTCTAGGGTAATTAGCACTCGCAGAAATTAACAGTCTATGATTTTGATTTTTTGCCCTTATTCCTATATGAATTTCATCTTTTTCAGGTTGATGAATTTTATCAATTCTTCCTCCCAATATTGTATCTTTTAATTCCTCTAAAATGCAATTCAATAAAACACCATCCAATGCCATAATTGATTCCTCCTCAGACTATTAATTATACTATATTTTTATCAAGGTGCAAAGGATTGTAATGAAATGTTTATACAATAAAAAATTGCCCATATATCAGCATACTTATTTAACTCTACTAATATAAATAGTATCAAGATTTAGGTGAGGGGGGAGACCATGTATTGTAAGGAACGGATAATTTTCCTATTAATACTTCTAGTTCTAAGTTTTACAATAATTATTTCCGGCTGTGGGATTATACAAAAAAAATCAGATGAAGTACCAACAGAACAGAATGCTCCCGAAATAGAAGAACAGGAAACCGAAGAAAACGCTGAGGACACCAGAGAAACAATTTTGTATTACCAGGATAATTCAGGATACCTGGTACCAGTAATGAGAAGAATAAAATGGGAAGAAGGAATAGCTAGGGCTGCTTTATCAAAACTCATAGATAGTCCAGAGCAACAACAAGAAATACTGGGAATGGGATTAAAACCTATACTTCCCGCAAATACCCAAATACATGGTATATCCATTGAAAATGGATTAGCAAAAGTTGATTTTAATAGTGCTGCTATGGAACATCCAGATGCCATTTCAGAAAACAATATGGTTCAAGGAGTTGTTATGACTTTAGCAGAGTTTCCCACTATAGATAAAGTTCAATTTATGTTTGATGGTAAAATTATAGACACCTTACAGTATGGGACAAAAGTTGGAACGCCTATAGAGCCTGGAAATATTAATTTAGAATTATCCCATGATTCTTCAGGAAGTGGTGCAGAAGTAACAGTGTTCTTCCATAATACTTCATCAAGTAACTATGAATATCTAGTACCAGTTACAAGAATTACATCAAGTTCCATTGCTACCATAGAAACCGCTATGGAAGAACTAATAAGAGGGCCAAAAGCGGAGGGAAGTTTGCGATTGGATATCCCTGCAAATACTAAATTATTAGGTGTACAGATGGATGAAGGAATAACCTATATTAATTTTAGTGAAGAATTTAATCAACTCAAAGAATCAGCAAGCCAGGATATAGTCCTTAGAGCTATAACTATGACTGCAAAAGGGTATCCTGAAGTTGAGATAGTAAAAATTCTTGTTGATGGCAAAGAGTTTGAGAGCGATGCCCTTTTAGCAACGCCCGTCTTTGCTAATGAATATTAGTTACAGTTTAAATACTGGATTGCAAAAACAATGTGGGCTGGTGTATAATAAAACAGCCCTATTTGTTTTTCTACTTATTAATAATTTTTTATTAGGTGAATATAATGAAGAGGATAGTTATAGCATCAAATAATCTAGGTAAAATCAAAGAAATAGAAAATATACTGGGAAATAATAAGTTTGAATTCCTTTCCTTAAAAGATGTTGGATTTAATCAGGAAATACTAGAAGATCAAGATAGTTTTGAAGGAAATGCCCTTAAGAAAGCACTAAGTGTAGCTAAAGAAACCAATGAAATAGTGCTAGCAGATGACTCTGGACTAGAAGTAGATATATTAAATGGCAAACCAGGCGTTTTTTCTGCACGTTTTTCTGGAGAAAATGCTACTGATGAAGAAAATACCAAAAAATTATTAGAAATGATGAAAGATATTCCAAAAGAACATAGGGGAGCACAATTTAGGTGCGTTTTAATCCTTATGTTACCTAATGGTAAAATTTATAGAGCAGATGGTATTTGTAGAGGTAGAATTGCGGACAAACCATATGGTAACAACGGATTTGGTTATGATCCCATTTTTATACCTGAAGGTTATGATAAGACTTTTGGAGAATTACAAAAACATGAAAAGAATAATATTAGCCACCGATTCTTTGCTTTGCAAAAATTAAAAAAAATAATGGCCAAAGAAGGTTTATTGGATTAAATATCCTTACTTAACAATATTATGTTATAATCTCTATTAAACTCCAAATATCTACATATATCTCACTAAATTTATAAAAACATATTTTAGGACTTGACTATTAATCAAAATTAGTTTATACTAAATTTTGCTGTCACACAAGAAGGTATAAAAAGAGATTTAAAAAAATCAACTATAAGCTTGACAGCGAAAAGATTTTATGGTAACATTATAAACTGTCGGTACGCGGGTGTAGTTCAATGGTAGAATACCAGCCTTCCAAGCTGGCTGTGTGGGTTCGATTCCCATCACCCGCTCCAAATATGCGCCCATAGCTCAGCTGGATAGAGTTACAGACTTCGAATCTGGAGGTCGAAGGTTCGAATCCTTCTGGGCGCGCCACAAAGTATCATACTAAGTTTATGGGCCATTAGCTCAGTTGGTAGAGCACCTGACTCTTAATCAGGGAGTCCCGGGTTCGAGTCCCTGATGGCCCACCAAATTATACCACTAGAAATATTGATTTCTAGTGGTTTTTTGTTTATTATATAAATACCATTTACATATTTACGATTCCACAACTAAAGGTATAGAACCTCTTACTGATACTAGAAAAAAGACTAACTTATTCTACCGCGTTTAGATATGTATTTTATTTAACAAGGAGGGTATTAAAATGAAAAAAGAAGTACCAATAAGCAAAGCATATCACTTAATAAATACTGGATGTGTTCTGTTAATCACTAGTGCTCATGAAGATAAGAAAAATGTCATGACTTTGGCATGGCAGACACCGGTTTCTGTAAAGCCTGTTCTAGTAGGTATTGCAGTTTCCAAATCACATTTTACTACACAATTAATAAAAGGTAGCAGGGAATTTACAATAAACATTCCTGGAGCTGAATTATTAGAAAAAGTAAAAAAATGTGGCATGTTTTCTGGAAGAGAAGTTGATAAGTTTAGAGAGGCTAATTTAACTCCTGTATCCGGTAAAAATGTAAAGGTGCCTTTGATAGATGAGTGTATAGGGCACATAGAGTGTAAGGTTGTAAATGAGCATATTACAGGAGATCATGTTTTTTTTGTAGGCGAAGTTATTGCTGCATATGCAAGAGAAGATCTCTTTATATCCACATCGTGGGCAGAGGATGCTAGTCTACTTCATCACCTGGGTGGGAAAACATATTATACAAACGGTAAAATATATACTACTTAATTTGTTAAAACCGCTAGAAATAGCCTTTCTAGCGGTTTTAGTCCATAATACCCAGAAAAATACCAATAATCATAAAAAAAAATTGTTACTTCATTATAAATGTTGCACAATCCGTTTCTTGAGTATTTTTTGCCTCAGGTGATTGAATTTCAATTTTGGCTGCATTACAATAATTGCCAGGACTATTGTAATAACAGCTGGTCACAGTACACTTTACACCGGGCAATGGTTCATTTTTATTGGGAATTCGTCCTTTCATAACTATTATATTCCTCCTATTATTGTTTTATTAGCTTTATTAGCTAAAAGTATAGTCAAGTCCAAAATAGTGTGTAAATTACCTCGGTTACAATATAGTACCTTAATAAGTCAATAATCATAAGCGTTTATGCCGCGAAAGCTGTTGACAATGAGTACATGGCATGTTAGGCTAGCTAG
>JAAYGY010000022.1 GCA_012735575.1 Clostridiales bacterium | reverse complement strand
TGCTCCGGAATTGACTTCGCTTTACACTGTTTAATTTTCAAGGATCAATTTCTTTTCACGCCCCTTCCGAGGCGACTTCTCCATGTTAACAAATATTTTTCTTTTTGTCAACAGGTTTTTATTTGTTAAAAGCTGACAGAACATGACTTGTTCTGTTAATCAGCGAATAATATATTATCATATTAAAAAAACTATGTCAATATAGTTTTTGGTTTTATTTATCTTGTCTTCTTTTTTTGATTTCCCCTTATTTCCTGCAATTTCTTTTGAAGATCTATTAAATGTTTCTTTTCCTCATTGAGTAGCTTCCTAAAGGCATCTTTGGCTTCTACCAGTTTAGAATAAATAATCATTTCCGTATAAAATAGTATTGAATCCTTTTCAGCCTGGATACCCAGCATAAGTGCATCTTCAGCATCATTAATATTTCTTATAATACCATCTAATTCCTCGTCACTGGGAAAAACAGCAGTTTCAACCATGGCTGATAAATAGGCCGAGACCTCAGGATTGAATAGGTAAGTATCGTCAAACTTATCTTCTTGGCTAGCGGCCTCCCTGTATAGAACTTTAAAAGTTTTTTCGTGTTCCTTTTCCTGCGCCGCTAAATCCATGAGTATTTTCTTTATTTCATCCCCATCAAGTTTATTAGCTGCAGCAGTATAGAACTTCTCTCCCCTTCTCTCAATGTCCATAGCGATCTTTAAGGCTTCCAGATCGTTAAAGAAAAATCTTTCTGACATCTTTACCTCCTACAATTTATATAGATATCACCTGAACATCCTATATATTTGTCTGTTAAATACATTATATATCTTAATCAATTTATAATCAACCAGTGGAAGGCCTGTTTAAATGCCAAATGGCCGGCTATTTGCCGGCCGCCTCATGGGTTAGTTTTAGTCAACTGGTTCGAACATGTCCTTTTCTACACCACACTCAGGACATAGCCAGTCATCTGGCACATCTTCAAAAGCTGTTCCTGGAGCAACACCGCCATCTGGATCTCCTAATTCAGGATCATAAATATACCCGCATACTGTGCATTCATACTTTTGCATACCTATTTCTCCTTCCGCTTTCATTTCATTTTATTATGTAATACAGACTATTACATAATTTTTACCCATTTTTTATCTTCTAAAACATAAAAATAACAATTACCATGTTTAGTAAAGATTTAGCTTTAAGCTTGAGATTTTAGTTCATTAATTTTCTCTTTCAGCTCCTCAATCCTCTGAAGGCGCTGGGTTACCTCCTGGCATAAGTTCTCAATGTTTTCAGCAGTTTCCTCACCAAGGTGGGCCCTATAGACCGCCTCACCTATTTTTGTATAAAGCTTTTTCACCGCAGCTTCTTCCTTACCAATTTCAATATTAATTTTGCCTATCTCCACTATCTGCTGAGATTTATCTCCAACTACTTTCACCGTCTCACCAATCTTTTTGCCTAAATCGTCTAAAAAATCCATATATCTTCCGCTCCTTTCTATATACATTTATTCTCAATGCATGAATTTTATCTCTTGTGCTAGTTAGACCTTTAGAATAAACTATTCATATAATGGCTGCTGATAAGCGAACTTTCAATAGCCATTATCATTCGTATAAG
>JAAYGY010000021.1 GCA_012735575.1 Clostridiales bacterium | reverse complement strand
CTGGAATTTTAGAATGATATAATTACAATCAAGGGGTGAAAGCAATGGTAAATAAAGCGGTTAATAAAGATGTAAATAATCTAGGTACAGTGCGAAACACATGGTGGTATCGCAATAAACAGCAGATTCAACTTCAGAGTATGATTCTACCCGCTGTAATATTCATTATTATATTTGCCTATGTTCCCATGTACGGTTTGATCATAGCCTTTAAAGATTACAAGGTTCTAAAAGGCTTTTTTGGATCGGAATGGGTAGGCTTAAGGTATTTTAAAGAGTTCTTTATGGATCCCATCTTTCCGAGGCTGATCCGTAATACTTTAGGCATGAATCTACTTAGTTTTGCTATTAACTTTCCAGCACCTATTATTTTTGCATTATTACTTAATGAACTTCGGTTTATGAGATATAAGAAGGTTATACAGACAGTATCATACCTTCCTCACTTTGTTTCCTGGGTAGTGTTTGGAGGATTGGCTTTGAATATTCTTTCCCCAACCACTGGTGCCTTAAACGGAATTTTGGTTAACATAGGAGCTCTCCAGGAACCGGTTAACTTTATTGCAATCCCTGAATACTTCTGGATTATCATGGCTTTATTGAGTTTGATAAAGGGATTGGGCTGGGGAAGTATCATATATATAGCAGCTATATCCGGTGTAGACCCAGAATTGTATGAAAGTGCTGTAGTCGATGGTGCCGGACGCTTTCAGAGAATGTGGCATATTACCATACCCTGTATAGCGCCAACTATTTCTATCATGCTGATCTTTGCTATATCAGGAATTCTGAATACAGGTGTAGAGCAGCTACTGGTACTTCAAAACAGCAGTAATATTTCCATGAGTGAGACCATCGATACTTATGTATATAAAATAGGTATTCAACAGGCCAGATATTCTTTCGCAACTGCTGCAGGATTAGCTAAATCAATAGTTGCAGTACTACTATTACTGGGTGCTAATAACTTATCCAAGAAGATATCTGAGAACAGCTTATTTTAATAGAGGAAGAGGTGAAAAACATGCAGAAAAAGGGTGCCAGGATAGAGGCTTTTGATGTAGTTAATGCTATCATAATGTTTTTAGTCGCCTTCATAACCCTCGTCCCATTTTGGTTTACTCTGGTAGGGTCCTTTAACGAAGGTGTGGACTATCTAAGAGGTGGCGTGTACTTTTGGCCCCGTACCTTTACCTTAGGTAACTATAGAGCAGTCTTTGTAAACAATATCATTATTAAGGCTGCCGGGGTTACGGCGCTGCGTACAGTCCTGGGTACTGCTACCCATATATTGTTTACCTTAATGGCAGCCTATGCCATGTCGCGACCAAACTTGAAGTTTAGAAACTTTTATATGATTATTTTTGTCATAACCATGTTTTTCGGTGGTGGACTGGTACCAACCTACCTGCTTTACAGGCAGCTGGGATTGTTAAATAACTTCCTAGTATATATTATTCCAGGATTATTCAATGTTTGGAACTTCATCATTTTTAGATCCTTTGTCCAAACTATTCCTGAAGCCATGTTGGAATCAGCACGAATAGACGGGGCTAGTGAATACGTCATATTCACCAGATTTATTCTACCTCTGTCTAAAGCAGCAATAGCAACTATTGCACTGTTTTCAGGAGTAGGACACTGGAATTCCTGGTTTGATTCTATGATGTACACTACGGATAATGACCTGCAGACCTTACAGCTGTTCCTTATGAGAATTATCTCCAGCTATAATGTTGCCGCAGGAATTGGCCAGAGTGCAGCCAAGGAAATTCCCAGCCAGAGTATAAAGATTCAGCCTGAAACCTTACGTCTGGCGATGATGATTGTTACTACTGCACCTATTGCCATCTTGTATCCGTTTCTCCAAAAATACTTTATCAAGGGAGTATTTATTGGTTCTATAAAAGGATAATTTCATAAATTTATAAGTACATTTTATGAAAAAGACAATTTTATGCTTTTGATTTCCTGGCAAAAGCATAGCAAATAAATCTAGTAACAAATAAAGCAACAAACAAAAAGGAGGAAAACTAAGAATGAATAAAAAGCTAGTAAGATGGATAGCACTTGCTACCATGGTACTAATGCTCATGGCAATTGGCCTGGGTTGCGGATCAAAGGATTCAAACCATAACTCAGCAGCCAATAATGACAAACAGGATGTAGCAGATTCTACTAATAATTCAACAGACAATTCCTCTGACAACTCTGAGGACTCTGGTGACTCTGAAGAGTTGAAGGCAGGATGGATGAAGGATACTTCACCTGTTACCCTTACTTGGTTTGTGAACCAGGATTACTACACCAAGCAATGGGATGTAGACAATTGTCTGCTGGACAAGTATATCACTGAGCAGACTGGTGTTACCGTTGAAATTAACTCAGGAACCAACGAGAAACTGAATGCTATTATCGCATCTGGAACTCTGCCTGATGTTATTACTGCTGAATATAGTCTGTCTCAGGTTCAGGAACTTCAAGAGGCTGGACTAATCTGGGCTATTGATGATCTTATTGAAGAATACAACCCAAGCTTTGTAGTGCCTGAGTCCATGAAACGTTGGCATGGAAATGAAAATGATGGAAAGCTCTATGGTATCGTCAGCTATTTCTATGCCGATGAGCATATGCAGGATGGACCTATGTTGGAAGTTCATAACGAATTAAAGGCTCGTAAGGACATCATGGATCAGCTAGATATTAAGCCCGATGATTTCCTAACCAAAGAAGGTACCCTTGAAGCTCTGAGAAAGGTTAGAGATGCAAAGGTCACATACAATGGATTTGACGTGGTACCAGCATACTTCCAATACAACCATATAGTTGAGTTTTTTGCAGCACCTAAGGAAGACAAGGATGGAAACTACCTGGATGCATTCCATCAACCAGAAGCTTTAGAGGCAGCAAAATTCCTAAATCAACTGTACAGAGAGAACTTAATGCCTGAAGATGTTCTGACCATGAATACTCAGATGCTTCGTGAGCGTATCGCTAGAGGAGAAGTATTCTCCTTCACAGGACATCTATATGATAGTACTGACTCACTAATGAATGCTCTATACAACATCGACAAGACTGCTTACAACGTACACGTAGGACCACTACACAATGATAATAACGATGATCCAGTATTAGGAGTTTCACCTTTGGCAGGATGGACCATCAGTATGATTACCAAGCAAACAGAGCATCCTGACAGAGCTATCTATCTCTTTGACTTCCTATACTCCGGTGATGACATCCATATTACCACATGGTACGGCCCAGAAGGAGAAGCCTGGGAGTGGGAAGACGAAAGCAAAACTAAATACAAAATGACTGACCAGTATCTGGCAGACTTTGAAGAGGATCCTTCCGCAGCTGCAGCTAAATACACAAATGGTGGATTTGAGTGGCTTGCTAACTGGATTCCAATCAGAAAAGGTATGCCAGTACCAACAGAAACACATCTAAAAGCTGGATATGACTCTGACATGTACTTCAGCCAATGGGGTCTATACGATCTACCATTCACTGGCATTAATCCTCAAGGTGGAACTGACCTGGCCGGTGTTGCTGCAAGGGTAGACGAGATTCAACTGGAGTATGTGGCTAAGATGGTTACTGCCAGCAGCGAAGAAGAAGTAGAAGCCTTCTTCAACGAAATGATTCAAAAGAAAAAGGAAGTAGGCTATGACGAGCTACACAACTACAGAAATGAACAGTTCCAGAAGAACAAAGAAAAACTGGGATTGGACTTTGCATGGCCTTCAAACCAGAAATAAATAGTTATACAAAGTAGTAGGGGAGCGGTAAAGATACCGCTCCCTTTTTGCGCTTTTAAATTTCATAACACCTGCTTGGTTCTAATCATAGTTGCTTTTCATTTTTGGCGCTTATACTTTACAAATTCGATATACTCCTGGATAAACTGCTTTTCACTAGCACTCAGTTTTATATCAATTCCTAAATCTTCTTTCATCTCGTCTTTTGAGAGCTTATTTAACAGTTTCTCCAATGATTTAAGCTCATCAATTATTGCACTTTCTGCATTTGGAGGTAACTTATCACCTGAAATAATCCACAAAGTTTCCTCTGAAATCTTAAGTGGCTTAGCAATCTTTCTCAAGTGCTCCTTATTAGGTATTTCTTTCTTATTAAAAAAACGTGACATTTTAGATTTATCAATTCCTGTCGCTTCAACCAAATCTTTTTGAGTTAAATTAAGATGGTTAGCAAGCAAAATAATGACTTCATTAATACCGAATTCTCTGTTCATATACTTGTTTCTCAAATCTCCTTCATTAATATGCATAGGAATCACCTTACAAACATATTCTTATAAATAACAACAAAAACACAGTTGACAAAAATGAGAACATATGCTATTCTATATACAAACAAAACTTAGGGCAATATTTGACACCACTCGTATAGTGTGATAAAAATGGCCATGTATTATCCACACCTATAGCGAGTTAAGTGTTAATTTTGCTGTGCAAAAATATATATCTCCAATCCAATTATAACAAACTATTACCAAAAAATCATCTAGGAAAGGGGGATTCATAAAAGTATAAGCAAAATATAAGGGGGGATAAACTATAGATTTGATCAAAAAAAGAAAATAATCACCAAAAAGTAAACAAAACAGAAAGGATTACGTTAATCATTATCGGATAAATCAGAAAAGAGATCAGAATCAAAGAAATCTTTTAACTCAATCCCTAAAGCAAAACATACATAATATATAGTTTTTATAGTAGGGTTTCTGCTTTTTCCATGCACGACATCGTTAAGAGTTGATTGAGTTAAACCAGCCAAATTGGCAAGTCTATTTATAGTTATATTATTTTCATCGCACAACTGCAGAATTCTTTTAGAAATTGCCTCTTTAATAGTCATAGTAAACATCTCCATTATTTGTAAGTATAACAAACTGCTAAGAAAATTATTACCGATAAATCGTTGACAATGAAAAAGAGTATGTTATGATATTGGATAACGATATATCGTTAATAGGAGCTGAGTATTTACTACTACAGTCAATGACACAAATCCAGTTACTCAATATAAATAAACACAATTAATCTTCATCAAAGATTTGGAAACTCATTAGAAAACATCAATAAAGCATCTTATATTTACCAGAAACATCAATCAAAGTATAAAAAACATAATTTTCTTATAGCTTCGGAGAGAAAACTGAGTTGTACATACAGAAACTCCTAAAGCTAAAGTAGGAAAGAAACAGCCTAATTACAATATGATCTCAAATAAAAGTCAAATACAAAATGATGGAAGGAGTGATACATTATACCCAAAATTTAGGTATCTGAGATAACTATATCACAAAAAGAAAACAAAATCATAAGAGGAGGATTTTCGGATGAAAGTTAGCAAAAAAGTAGGAATATTAAATCTTTACTTGGTAGCGTTACTTATCCTATCTATTATTATGGTCGCGGGATGTGGTGGTCAAGGTAATCAGAGTGCGAGCAATCAACAGAATGCCTCCACTGTAGAGTCCAACGTAGAATCCCATAAAACTGAGGATAAGGATGACGAGAGTGATGACAGTAATTCTCAGATGGCAACAAAAGACAAGAAAGAGATAGTATTTTGGCATAACTGGTCTACCGGTCCATCTGGTGAATCCATGGACAAGTCGGTGGAAGAGTTTAATAAATCCCAAGATAAAATTGTGGTAGAGCCCTTATTTGTTGCTACGGATGGAGGAGATTCTATAACTTCAAAGTTGTTAACTGCAGTAGCAGGTGGAACTCCACCTGATGTTATGCTGGCTAGCCGATATGGAATTGCCGAATATATGGATGCCCTTACTATTCTCAACGATCTGGCAGAGCGAGACAATATTAATGGAGATATGTTCTATGAATGGGCATGGAAAGAAGCTATGTACGATGATCAGCTTTTAGGATTGCCTTATGATGGGACAGCTAGAGCGTTATTTTATAACAAGGACCACTTTGAAGAAGCGGGACTAGATCCAGAAAAACCCCCATTGACTATTGCTGAATTGGAGGATTATGCAAAGAAGTTAACAGTCAAAGAAGGCGATACCTACACTAGATTTGGGCTTATTCCCTGGTATGGCGAAGGTTGGCTATATAGTTGGGGATGGGCATTTGGCGGAGAGTTCTATGATGAGACTACAGGAGAGGTTACTGCTAATGACCCCAAAATTGTAGAAGCTTTGACATGGATGACCGATTTTGCAGAACAATTTGGCATTCAAAATGTAACTAGCTTTACTAGTTCAGCTGGTAGTGATGCTATGAATCCATTTATT
>JAAYGY010000006.1 GCA_012735575.1 Clostridiales bacterium | reverse complement strand
GCTATTACTGCAGACCTTGTCTTGCTGCCAAAGATTCCATCGGCCTTACCTGCATTATAGCCTAAGGAATTTAGTAGTTGCTGCAAAGCCTTAACCTGGCTCCCCCGACTGCCTTGTCGCAGGGTCTGAGTAATTACTGGTTTGCTTGTAGTAGATGCATTTTTCTTTGAATCATCTTTTGATTCGTTGGACTTAGTATCCTTGGATTTAGCGTCCTTTGACTTTGAATCCTCAGACTTTGATTTAGCTGTTGCCGAATTAAGCTTTGATCTGGTGGCCGGTCCAACTATACCATCTGCCGCCAGCTTGTTTGCCTTCTGAAAGGCTATTACTGCAGACCTTGTCTTGCTGCCAAAGATTCCATCGGCCTTACCTGCATTATAGCCTAAGGAATTTAGTAGTTGCTGCAAAGCCTTAACCTGACTTCCCCTGCTACCCTGTCGTAGGGTCTGGGTTATAGTAGACTTGCTTCTTGATGAAGTCTCTTCCTTTGCATCAGTTGGCTTTGTAGTCTTTGGCTTAGAGGATGTAGAAGCTCCATTTAGCTTAGCCTTAGTAGCTGGTCCAACTATACCATCTGCTGATAGGCCATTGGCTTTTTGGAAGGCCATTACCGCAGACCTTGTTTTGCTTCCAAAGATTCCGTCAGCCTTACCTACATTATAACCTAAAGCATTGAGTTTTTTCTGCAGATCAACGACTGCGCTGCCTCTACTTCCAACCCTTAATAGACCTGAAGAGGCAAAGGCTGGACTGGAAAACATTAACAAGACCAACACAAGCACAAGTATTCCTGATGTTATTCTTCTGGACACCTTTCTTTGTGCACCCCCTTTATGCAATTTTATATCATTACAGCCTTGATTAAGGCTGCAAAGTTACATAATATTATTTAACCATATTGTTTACGTAAAATCAAGTCAAATTTGTAAACATAATACATCAATTACATATAACACCTAGCTGTAAAAACCAAGCAAACCAAATGCTGATAAATATTTACGCCTTATTTGCTATCTAGTATATATATCAGGATTATTACAAAAAAGTTTTTGGTTTACAAAAAATTATAACATAGATTTAAACTGCTGTTGATCAATAATATTTATTCCCAGTTCTCTGGCCTTGTCTAACTTGCTGCCTGGGTTTTCCCCGACCAGAACATAATCAGTTTTCTTGCTAACACTGCTGGTAACCCTTCCTCCACGCTCTTCGATGAGAGCTTTTGCTTGACTCCTGGTATAGTCACTTAAAGTACCTGTTAGCACAAAAGATTTTCCTTTCCATGGATGCTCAAGTCTCTGTTCTTCCTGATTTAATAAAACTGACCTTTGCTGTAAATTAACTCCTGCCTTTCGTAGTTTATCAATAAGCTTTAGATTCTGACCTTCTTTGAAGAAGGCGGTAATACTTTGAGCAATCTTTTCACCTATTTCATCTATAGCTAAAAATTCTTCTTCCTTAGCCCCTATTATCCTATCTATATGACCAAATTTTTCTGCAATTAGATGAGCTGCTCTTACCCCCACCATCCTTATTCCAAGGCCAAAGAGTAATCTTTCCAGTTCCCTTGTCTTACTCTCCTCTATAGCTGTTAAAAGATTGTTTGCAGACTTATTACCCATGCGCTCCAGTTCTACCAGCTGATCAAATTTTAAATAATATAAATCAGCTGCATCACTAATTAAATTATTTGCCAGTAGCTGATCTATTATGGCAGGCCCTAGACCGGTTATATCCATGGCTTCTCTTGATGCAAAATGTATGATCAGTCGCCTCTGTTGTGCTGGACATGCATTTCCAGTACATCTTACGGCTGCCTCTCCCTCCAGCCTAATAGCATGAGCGCCGCAAACAGGACAAAATTTTGGCATAATGAACTCTTTTTCTTCTCCGGTACGCTTATCCTTTAGCACTCTTACTACCTCAGGTATAATATCTCCAGCTTTTTGTATGATGACGTGATCACCTATACGTATATCCTTGTCCCTTATATAATCCTCATTATGTAAACTTGCCCTAGATACCACAGAGCCAGCCACTTTAACAGGATCTAACACAGCAGTGGGAGTCAGTACTCCTGTCCTGCCCACCTGAATTTCTATATCCCTAATATGGGTTTCCTCTTGTTGTGCTGGAAATTTATAGGCAATAGCCCATCTGGGAGTTTTGGAAGTACTCCCTAGAAGCTGCCTATGCGCCATAGAATTTACCTTTATAACCAGCCCATCAATATCAAAGGCAAGATCATGCCTTTTATCCGTCCATTTCTCACACAGTTCAATAATTTCCTCCATGGATGCAGTTTTAAACAAGAAGGGGCTGATCTTAAGACCCGCTTCCTTCATAATATCCATGGTCTGCATATGGCTATCAATAGTATGCTCAGAAACGTATTCTAAATTAAACAGATATATATCTAAATGCCTTGTTGCAGTAACCCGAGGATTCAGCTGCCTGAGAGAGCCGGCTGCTGCATTACGGGGGTTTGCGAAAGTAGGCAGACCTTCTGATTCCCTTTGTTTGTTTAGCTCTGCAAAATGACCTTTGGGCATGAATACTTCTCCTCGAACTATCATAGAATAGGGCTTATTAAGTTTTAGAGGGATAGACCTGATAGTCTTTAAATTTTCCGTTACATTCTCACCTATCTGTCCGTCCCCGCGTGTAGAGCCTCTAACAAATCTTCCATTTTCATACTCCAAAGATACAGACAAACCATCTATTTTAAACTCTACCACGTATTCTGCCTCATCCCCAACTACATTTCTTACCCTGCGGTCGAAATCCAATAATTCCTGATGACTAAAGGCATTAGCCAGACTTAGCATAGGATAGGAGTGTTCCACCGTACCAAATCCCTCAAAAGGTGTTCCTCCTACTCTCTGAGTTGGTGAATCAGGAGAATAAAACTCAGGATATTTATTCTCCAATTCAATTAACTGACGTACAAGGAGATCATATTCCCGATCGGAAATCTCAGGCTGATCCAACACATAATAGAGATAATCGTGATGACGTATTTTATCTCTTAAATCTTCAATTTGTTGCCCAATCCTTTCTTTATCCTTATTATCCATACACATTATCCTCCGTATAATACACTAATAAACTAATGCAAAGAATAAATCTAATCTATTTTTCTACTCAATTAGCAGGTATATATAGTCCCTATATAAATTAATAGCTAAGCTATGGGACAGACTAATTAACAGTTTAATCTATCTTTTTTAAAGGAGCATATGCGGCTATAAAGCTTCTAATGCCACCTTGATCAAAGGCAATCTTCAATTCCTGTTCTTCTCCCTCACCGCTTAAGGCCACAATGGTTCCTTTGCCAAACTTCTTATGGACTACCTTCTGCCCCAAAGTAAAGCCCCTATCATTCTGCGATTTCATCTTAAACTCATTATCCTGTTGCGATGAGCTTTTATGTTGATAGGTATTTGCACTATATCCTGTACTATAAACACTTCTGCTACTCCATATATTTCCTGGAGTCTGATCAAAGTGCTCCACCAGGCTCTCAGGAATCTCATCCAGGAAACGGGAAGGCATATTACTAGTATAGTTGCCAAATATATTTCGTCGTTCTGCATAGATTAAATATAGTTGTTCCTGTGCTCTGGTTATGCCAACATAACACAGTCTTCTTTCCTCTTCCATTTCCTGTTCTGATTCCATGGCCCGGGCATGGGGAAAGAGATATTCCTCCATACCAGCAATAAATACCACAGGAAATTCCAACCCCTTAGCTGAATGCATGGTCATCATATTTACTGCTGACTGTTCTTCTCCTAGAGTATCAAGATCTGAAACCAAGGCAATGTTTTCAAGAAAATCCACTAAGTCAGCATTTTCGTTTTCCTGTTCAAATTCCTGGGCTGCTGATAAAAACTCTCTGATATTTTCCAATCGGCTCTCGGAATCTACACTTTTTTCTTCTTTCAAAGCCTTTTCATAGCCTGTATGTTCTAACAAAGTCTTTATAAACTCTGTTATAGGCATAACTTCCTTCATGGCTATAAGATATGAGATCATTTCTCCAAATTCCTTAATCTTTTTACTGGTTCTGGATGTAAAATCATCATATTGGGCCAGATCCAATATTATGCTGAAGATACTTTCATTTTCTCTAATGGCTACCTCTTCCAAAGTAGTCAAAGTCGCATTACCTATACCCCGCCTGGGAACATTTATTATCCTTCTTAAGCTTACATCATCAGCCGGATTTGCAATTACTCTAAGATAAGCTATGATATCCTTTATCTCTTTTCGATCATAAAATCTTAGGCCTCCATACATACGATAAGGAATTCCATATCGCATAAGAGCATCTTCAATTGCTCGGGATTGAGCATTAGTTCTATATAATATGGCAAAGTCACCAGGATCTTTATTGTCACTTACAATATGCTTGTGAATATGCTGACATATAATATCAGCCTCCTGCCGTTCATCGGATACCTTATAAACAAATATCTTTTCTCCCTGACCCTTCTCAGTCCATAATCTTTTTTCCTTACGACCTGTATTGTTTTTAATAACTTCGTTGGCTGCATCTAGAATTATCTGAGTGGATCTATAATTTTCTTCTAGCTTAATTATTTTAGTGTTGGGGAAATCTTTTTCAAATTCTAAAATATTTCTAATATCGGCACCTCGCCACCCATATATGGATTGATCATCATCTCCTACAACACATAGGTTTTGATGTTTCATAGACAAAAGCTTAACCAACATGTATTGAGCATAGTTGGTATCCTGATACTCATCTACCAGTATATACTGAAACTTGCTACTATAATAGTCTAGCACATCTGGTCTTAGGTAAAATAGTTCTAAAGTTCTATTTATTAGATCGTCAAAATCTAGGGCATTATTCTTGGATAGCTTGTCCTGATACAACTTGTATATATCAGCAATTTTTTCCTCACGATATTGCCCCTGTATCTCTTTTCTATAGTCCTCTGGACTTAGTATTTGATCCTTAAGCTCCCCGATTCTATAGCGTATATCCTTGGGATTAAAATATTTTTCGCTTAAATCGAGTTCCTTTATACAATCCTTTACAAGGGTCAATTGATCATCAGTGTCATATATAACAAAATTTCGTGTAAAACCTATCTTTTCGATTTCACGTCTCAAAATCCTAACGCAGGTGGAGTGAAAGGTGCTTATCCAGGTGTTTTCCGCCTTACTGCCTACCAGGTCATATATTCGCTCCTTCATCTCTTTAGCTGCTTTATTGGTAAAGGTAATAGCTAAAATATTATCAGGTCTAACCTTTAAATTTTCAATTAAATGAGCCACTCTATAGGTTAAAACCCGGGTTTTGCCTGAACCTGCTCCTGCTAAAACCAAAAGTGGACCCTCGGTATGAAGTACTGCTTCCTTTTGCTGTGGATTTAAATGCTCTGTAAGTACCATAAAAAACCTCCAAATCTTATTTAAAAGACACCCCTTAGGGTGTCCCTTATTCTTCTAATAACCTGTCCAATATGATATTATACCCATCAGCACCATAAGTCAATGACCTATTGACACGACTTATGGTAGCAGTGCTAGCCCCGGTTTTATCAGCAATGTCCTGGTAGGTCTTTTTGGCTCTAAGCATTTTGGCAACCTCTAATCTCTGTGCCAGGGATTTTACTTCGTTTATGGTACAAATATCTTCAAAAAACCGATAACACTCCTCTATGGTTTCTAGCTTAAGTATAGCTTCAAATAAACCATCTACCTGTTTGCTTTGTAGTTTAGATTTATATTCCATTATATCCCTCCCATAATCAGTCCTAAAATTACAAGTCCTTTATTGTAAATATATGGCAACAGGAAAGTCCTCTATTTCAGCATAATTCATGGTATTATCATTTTAACACAGTAAATTAAAACCTACAATATAAAAACCTGAGTTACCTCAGGTTTTTAGCTGTTAGTTATGAATTATTTTTCTTTTCCACAATTTCCATCTTAGATATAGATACCTCATAAGCAGTCTTTTCCACTACTTCCCCGTCAGTTTGTTTTTTTTGATAAACTCTGCTTTGAATCCGTCCCCATATCCTTATGTTATCACCTACTTTTAAATGCTGGGAGCATCTTGCGTTTCTTCCCCATGCTATTGTAGGAATATAATCCGACTTTCCGTAAGCCCTGTTAACAGCTAATAAAATATCTGTTATTTCCCTATTAAATGGTGTAGTTCTATAGACTGGCTCTTTACATATGAATCCGTTTAGATAGATCTGATTTGGGTTTTTTATGTTTTCTTTTTTGGGATATATATCTCTGGTAAAGACAGTTAGAATCAGTCTGTTACTTCCATCTATAAACTTATTGTAGGATCTAAACTGTCCCTCGATCACGACCTCTGACCCTGGATTCAATTCTATTTCCCCCATCAAACGTTCGGATATTGTAATGGGTAGTAAATCAATATAATCGCTAAGACGTGGTACCGCTAATTCAAAATGATAAAAATTTTCCCCAAACATCTCATGGCTATATACCATTGGTGTATTTACTGTGCCCGCTACTATAACCTTATTGTTATCCATTACATGCTCCATCATCCAGTCTCTCCCTTCTTTCTCCCCTGTATCTATCCATGATCTCACTAAAAGCACAAGATTATTTCTATACTTATTCAAGCCATTAGTCTAATATGACATCATTGGACGGTTTCTTTTGCATTCCGGTATGATCTATTTGATAGCTGTTTTTGTATATGAGATCAGAAATAGGAACAATTTCATAGCCCTCACTTAGTAGCTTATCTAATATAGAGGGTAAGGCCTGGGTTATATACTTGGCATTGTTATGAAATAGGACTATGGAGCCTGGTTTAACTTTATCAGTAACCTGCTTATACATATGATCTACGCCCAGCTCCTTCCAATCCAGTGAGTCTACATCCCAT
This sequence comes from Clostridiales bacterium, assembly GCA_012735575.1. Lineage (GTDB taxonomy): Bacteria > Bacillota > Clostridia > Caldicoprobacterales > UBA3941 > JAAYGY01. The sequence goes on along the minus strand of JAAYGY010000006.1, from coordinate 32,734 downwards.
TGTATTGGATAAAATCCCATTTCTCTGCAGGTATTAATTAATAGATTATTATAGTCACCATATGGGGGCCTAAATAGCTTTACTGCCTTATCTCCTGCCAATTCCTCGATCTTCTTTTGAGTGGTTTGAATTTCTTTTATTATCTGCTCTTTGCTTATCTTGCTCATATGTGGATGATTAGTTGAATGATTTCCAATTTCATGGCCTTTTTCAGCGATTAGTTTAACTTTATCCGGATGATTGTCTACCCAAAAACCTACCAGAAAAAAGGTACATTTTATATTTCTTTCTTCAAGAATTTGAAGTATTTCAGCTGTGTACTCACTGCCCCATGCCGCATCGAAAGATATGGATATCTTTTTATCATCCCGCTCAACACAGTAAATGGGTAATTCCCTTTGGGTATTTAAAAATACTACAATAGAACTATCTCGAAAATTGACTGAATAAATTACAGAGATTACTACTAGACAAAATATCAATAATACCTTTCCTATTTTTTTTGGCCTAATATAAATAACCCGCACTATATAATACCCTCCATCCCTGATTCCAGGTAAATATCATCCTCTCTAATAATTTATTTATCCATAAGCTTACTTATGACTGATATTAATAAATACAATAAAAAATCCCTACATTAAGTAGGGATTTTTTAATCATGTTATTCATTATAATTCCTATAAACATGCTCCACCACATTATCCATATCTACCTTTACTACGGAACTTCCTCTGCCATCTCTAGATGCTACAGGTAGATCATTGGTGTTAATCCTGGTTATGGTACCATCTTTTTGTTGCATTATAATCTCATAGGGAGTTTGAACATAAAAGGCGCCAATTACATATCTTCCATTTGCTCGGTTCTTGTAGAAAGTAATAGTTTTAAAACCGATTCCTCCCCTCCCCTGGGTCTGATATTCTGCTATAGAAGTACGTTTGCCGATACCCTGATCCGTAACCACTACTAGATCTCCATCTTCCTCAATTTGACTTCCAAATATAACTCTGTCTTCATCTTTTAATTGGATAGCCTTTACCCCTCTTGCTGTCCTGCCCATGGGATTTACTTGATCTCCACTAAATCTAATACTCATCCCCTGGGCAGTAACGATCATCACTTCTTTGTCTTCAGATAATAGTTCCGCACCTATTACACGATCCTCATCCTTCAAGCCACAGGCCTGAATTTTAGTTCTTCGTGTTTCATACTCAGCCAAGGATGTTTTCTTTATCATTCCCTGACTAGTATAAAATTGAATAAAGCAATCTTTAGAAAAGTCTTTTACGGACAAAATGGCGACAATCTTCTCACTTCTTTCCAGGCCACTTATAAGACTGGCTAGCTGTACACCCTTGTCCCGCCATTTGGCTTCAGGTATTTCTATAGAGTCTAGGCTATAGCAATTACCCTGATCTGTTAGCAAAAGTATCCTATGATCGGTTTCTGACTCTACTAAGAACTCTATATAGTCCATCTCACGAGTATCTACCGCTTCTACATCCTTACTGGATCGATTAAATGATTTTTGAGACACTCTTTTTATATCCTGGTTTCGAGTCAGAGCAATTATGCACTCCTCTACATGAATCAGATCTTCTGTCTTTATCTCTGCTTCGGTGCTATCTTTAATTATCTCTGTTTTCCTTGGATTGCTGTGCTTTTCTTTAATCTCTAATAGTTCCTTCTTTATTAACTTAATAAGAAGCTTTTCTGAACCTAAAATGGCCTCCAATCTCTCTATAGTCTTTTTAATTTCTTTGTATTCCCGTTCTAAAGTAATAATCTCCAGATTAGTCAGCCTTTGCAGGCGCATGTCTAAAATGGCCTGAGCCTGGGTTTCTGTCAGCTTAAACTCTTTCATCAGGTTCTTACGAGCAATACTAGGGTTTTTAGATCCTCGTATTATGTCAATAACTCTGTCTATATTATTAATAGCTATTATAAGTCCTTCTAGAATATGCTCTCTGGCCTTTGCCTTATCTAAATCATACTGGACTCTTCGGGTAACTATATCCTTTTGGTGCTGGATATAGTAAGCTAAGATTTCCTTAAGCCCCAGTTGTTGAGGTCTTCCATCGGCTATTGCTACCATATTGGCACCAAAGGTTACCTGTAAATCAGAATATTTATATAGGAAGTTTAGTATTTTTTCAGGGTCTCCATCCTTTTTGATCTCAATAACAGCACGGATTCCAGTTCGATCCGATTCATCCCTAATGTCAGCAATACCCGTTAAGATACCTTTTTTCTCTTCACTAAGTTTCAGGATTTTCTCCAATAAAGTAGCTTTATTTACTTGGTAAGGAAGCTCCTTAATTACCAATAGCTTTTTGCCTCCCGCTGCCTTTTCAATATCCACTTTAGCTCTGACTATTATCCTGCCCCTACCAGTCTCGTAGGCTTTGTGTATTTCATCCTGTCCTATTATGATTCCTCCTGTGGGAAAGTCAGGCCCCTTTATAACCTTAAGCAGCTCATCCAATGAGATATTTGGGTTTTCCATTTGCAGTATTACTCCATCTATAACCTCGCCTAAATTATGGGGAGGAATATTTGTAGCAACACCTATTGCAATACCAGAAGCTCCGTTAACCAAGAGATTGGGAAAACGGCCAGGTAATACATTAGGCTCCTTTAAGGTATCATCAAAGTTTAAACTAAAATCTACCGTGTCCTTATTAATATCCCTAAGAAGTTCCATAGCCAAGGGAGTCATTCTTGCTTCAGTATAACGCATAGCTGCAGGAGAATCCCCATCCATGGAACCAAAGTTCCCTTGCCCATCCACTAGAGGAGCTCTCATAACAAAATCCTGTGCCATCCTAACCATGGCATCGTACACCGATGTATCTCCGTGGGGATGATATTTACCTAGACAATCACCCACTATCCTAGCGGATTTTCTATGGGGTTTATCAGGGGTTACTCCCAGTTCATACATGGTATATAGAATTCTTCTCTGAACCGGCTTTAATCCGTCTTCCACCCTGGGTAGAGCCCTCTCTAATATAATGTACTCAGCATAGGGCATTATAGATTCATGCATTACCTCTTCAAGAGGTTTTTGTATGATCAAATCCTTATTCTGTGTAAACTCGTCTATTTTTTTAGCCATCAACTATACCCCCATCTCTTGAAAAACATCTGTTTTGTTAAAGTTAGCATAGGTGTTAATATATTCCCTCCTGGGATCTACCTTATCCCCCATTAGGATAGTTACCAGCTTGTCCGCCTGAGCCGCATCTTCTATATTCACCTGGACGATGCTTCGGTTTTTAGGATTCATGGTTGTTTCCCATAATTGTTCTGGATTCATCTCACCTAGTCCCTTATACCTCTGAACCACATATCCTTTGCCCATCTTTTTAATCTTATCTTTCAGCTGTTCATCATTATAGGCGTATTCTACAGTTTTGCCTTTGGATATCTTATAAAGAGGAGACAGGCCAATATAAACATGACCTTCAGTAATAAGTTCCTTCATATACCTGAAAAAGAAGGTAAGTAGTATTGCGCGAATATGGGCACCATCCTGATCAGCGTCAGCCAAGATTATAATTTTGTCATACTTAAGATTTTTAATATTAAAATCCTCACCAATACCTGTACCCAAAGCAGATATTATAGTGCAAAACTCTTCGTTGGCAAGAACCTGATCTAACCGCTTTTTTTCTACGTTTAAAGGCTTGCCCCTCAAGGGAAGAATTGCTTGAAAGCGCCTGTCCCGTCCTTGTTTTGCTGTGCCTCCTGCTGAATCTCCCTCCACTATAAAAAGCTCGTTTACAGAAGCATCTCTTCCAGTACAACTGGCCAGCTTGCCCACTAAAGGTGCGCTTTCAAGATTGTTTTTTTTGCGGGTTATCTCCCGGGCTTTTCTTGCTGCCTCCCTTACCTTAGCTGCCTTAATAGCCTTTTCAATAATAAGCTTTACAATGTGATCGTGGGTGGTGTTCTCTATAAAATATATCAGCTGGTCTGTTACAATGGACTCTAGTGCAGTTCGAGCCTCTGAATTGCCCAGCTTGGTTTTAGTTTGACCTTCGAACTGTACATTTCTCATCTTTACAGATATAATGGCCGTCATCCCTTCCCGAAAATCCTCACCGCTTAAATTGCTATCCCTTTCCTTCAGATAGTTAAACTTTCTTGCATATTCATTAAATACCTTGGTTATAGCGGTTTTAAAGCCCGTTTCATGGGTGCCGCCTTCACTGGTAGGGATGTTATTCACATACGAAAAGATGCTTTCGGTGTAGGAATCAGTGTATTGAATGGCAATTTGGGCAGAAATGCCGTCTTTTTCTCCTTCCAAAAATATTATTTCGGGATGGATGACAGTTTTATCCTCATTTATGTATCCTACAAAGTCAATCAATCCACCAGTATATAAAAATACCTTCCTGATATTGGTTTTATCATCTATAATATTTTTTTCTCTTGTATCCTCTTTATCCTTCCTTAAATCATTTAAGACTATCTCAATACCCTTATTTAAGAAGGCCAACTCCCTTAGGCGCTTAGCAATGGCATCATAATTAAACCTAATATCATCAAAAATCCTGTCATCGGGTAAAAAGCGAATTTTTGTTCCTGTAGCCTCTGTCGTACCTACCTCTTCCAATCCTGTTACCGGTATACCGGCTACAACCTTATCTGTCTTCTTGTCATAAAAACTTTCAAAACGCTGTCTGTATACTTTACCATCTCTTTTACTCTCTACCTCCAACCATCTTGATAATGCATTAACTACTGCAGCACCTACACCATGTAAGCCTCCAGAATAACTATAGTTTTCACTATTGAACTTGCCACCAGCATGAAGCTGTGTAAAGACTACCTCTACACCTGACAGTTTCAATGTTTCATTTATATCTACTGGAATACCTCTACCATTGTCCTCTACCATTACGCTGCCATCATCCAATAGTGTTACTTCAATCTTGTCAGCGTATCCATTGGCTGCCTCATCAATAGCATTATCAACTATTTCCCATAACAAATGATGCAAACCCCTAGGTCCAGTGGTACCTATATACATTCCCGGTCGCATCCTAACTGCATCTAATCCTTTTAAAACCTTTATATCATTAGCATCATAAGCCTTAGTCATGAATAAACCTCCCAGCTGTGTGAACGTATGTTCCTTTTTGTCTTTCTTTTACATTATAATTTTATCACATACTAAAGTCAACTATATAGCCTTTATCAATCCTTCTACATTAAAAAAAGAACTCCTCTTTTGAGTTCTTTTTGGTGATATAATATTATTTATCTAATTCATTTTAATAAAAAAGTTAAAAGGAAAATGGTTTTGGAAAGAACCTTCACAAAACCATTTTTCCTTAGAAATACTTTAAAATTTCAACTTTTAATTAATATATTTTTCGTTGGGTGTAGTGGGTATGGAGGATATCATGAGCCTTCTCGCTATTGGGCTCACCTAGATATTCTTCATACAGTTTCTTGACCATTGGATTTTCATGAGATTTTCTAATGGGTAGATCCCTATCTTCTTCATAAATAGCTTTAGCTCTTTCTACTTTAGGATCTACTTCCATATATGTTTTTGCCTTTACTATAGGCTGTCCGCCACCAGTTACACAGCCGCCGGGGCATCCCATTACCTCAATGAAATGGTAATCTTTTTCACCGGATTTTACTTTTTCTAACAGTTTTTTCGCATTAGCTGTTCCGTGAGCTACTGCTGCACGAACAGTCATATCTCCAAGCTGAATCTCGGCCTCTTTTACTCCTTCAACTCCACGAACAGCGTGAACCTCGACATTTTCCATTGGTTTGCCATTAACCAATTCATATACAGTACGAAGAGCAGCCTCCATAACACCACCAGTAGCACCAAAGATAACACCAGCACCAGTGGATTCTCCAAGTGCGGGATCAAATTCTTCATCAGGAAGTTTAGCAAGATCCATACCTGCTTCTTTGATCATTCGTGCCAGCTCTCTGGTGGTTAGTACTACATCAACATCAGGATAACCTGAAGCACTAAGTTCTGGACGTTGAGCCTCAAATTTCTTAGCGGTACAAGGCATTATAGATACTACAAAAATATTAGCTGGATCCCAGTTATTCTTCTCTGCATAATAGGTCTTAACCACAGCTCCCATCATCTCATGAGGGGATTTACATGAAGATAGATTATCTAAAAACTCTGGATAGTAGTGTTCACAATACTTGATCCAGCCAGGGCTACAGGAGGTGATCATAGGGAGTTTACCACCATTTTTGATTCTGCCCAACAGCTCTGTTCCCTCTTCCATTATGGTTAAGTCAGCAGCAAAGTCGGTATCAAATACTCTGTCAAAACCCAGTCTTCTTAGGGCAGCAACCATTTTACCCGTTACTCTTGTACCCATTTCCATACCAAACTCTTCACCTAAAGCAACACGTACTGCTGGAGCAGTCTGTACTACAACATGAAGATCTGGATTGCTTAGTGCATCCCATACCTTTTCGGTATCATCTTTCTCTCTTAGAGCACCTGTAGGGCAAGCTGCAATACACTGTCCACAATTAACGCAGGGTACTTCACTTATGCTCATATCAAAAACTGGCTCAATCATGGTCTCAAAGCCTCTTTCAGTAGCTCCGATAACACCAATACCCTGAACATCCCTACAAACAGCCACACAGCGTCTGCAAAGGATACACTTATTAGGATCCCTAACAATTGAAGGTGAAAAGGAATCCACAGGTCTGTCATATCGCTCACCTTCGAAGCGTATTTCATCTATTCCAAGATTTTTTGCAAGATCTTGTAACTCACAGTTTTGGCTCCTTACACAGGTCAAACACTTTCTGTCATGGTTGGAAAGGATTAACTCCAGGCTCAGCCTTCTAGCTGCTCTAACCTTTGGTGTACTGGTTCTTATAACCATTCCGTCCTGAACAGGGAATACACAGGAGGCTTGGAGAGAACGAGAGCCTTCTACCTCCACTAAACACATACGACACGCACCGATTTCATTTATATCCTTAAGATAACATAGAGTAGGAATATCTATATTAGCTGCTTTAGCAGCTTCTAGAGCAGTACTGCCAGCAGGTACTTCCACTTCTACGCCATCAATTCTAACTTTAATCATTTCCATGCTTCTTCACTCCTTTTCAGTCCCAACTTATCTTTTTATAATAGCATCGAAAGGACATCTTTCCATACAAGCACCGCATTTTATGCAGGTTTCCTGATTGATAACATAGGGCTGTTTTCTCTCACCGCTAATTGAATTAACAGGACAAGCCTTGGCACAAAGTCCACAGCTTCGGCACTTGTCTTCCAGAATAAAGTATTGAAGAAGTGCCTGACAAACTCCTGCTCTACATTTTTTGTCTCTAATATGTTCTTCATATTCATCACGGAAATATCTAATAGTGCTTAGAACTGGATTAGGTGCAGATTGCCCTAAACCACATAGGGACGCAATCTTAATTCCCTGACCTAGTTCCTCCAGTTTTTCAATGTCTCCTTCTTCACCTTTACCTTCAGCTATCTTGTTTAGCAGATCCAACATTCTCTTGGTACCTATACGGCATGGAGGGCATTTCCCGCAGGATTCTTCAACTGTAAACTCTAAGAAGAATCTAGCAATGTCAACCATACAGTTGTCTTCATCCATTACAACAAGACCGCCAGAACCCATCATGGAACCTATAGCAGTTAGAGAATCATAATCAATAGGAGTATCCAGGTGTTCTGTAGGGATACATCCTCCTGAAGGTCCTCCGGTTTGCGCAGCTTTAAACTTCTTGCCACCAGGGATTCCTCCACCTACCTCGTAGATAATTTCTCTAAGAGTGGTTCCCATAGGAACTTCAACTAGTCCAGTATTATTAATCTTTCCACCTAGTGCAAAGACTTTAGTTCCTTTGCTCTTTTCAGTACCAATGGATTGTAGCCATTCAGGTCCATTTAAAATGATTTGCGGTATATTGGCATAGGTCTCAACGTTATTCAATAAGGTAGGCTTACCAAATAGACCTTTTACAGCAGGGAATGGTGGTCTGGGTCTTGGTTCACCTCGACCTCCTTCAACGGAAGCCATCAGAGCAGTTTCCTCACCGCAAACAAAAGCTCCTGCTCCTAGCCTTAGTTCTAGATCAAAGCTAAAATCTGTACCTAAAATATTTTTACCCAATAATCCATATTGACGAGCCTGAGCAATAGCAATGGTTAGACGCTTAACCGCAATGGGATATTCAGCACGAACATAGATATATCCTTGATCAGCTCCAACAGTATAACCGGCAATGGTCATAGCCTCTATTACTGCATGGGGGTCACCTTCTAGAATACTACGGTCCATAAATGCTCCTGGGTCACCTTCGTCAGCATTACATGCTACATATTTTTTATCTCCCTTTGCCTTATAGGTGAACTCCCATTTTAATCCTGTTGGGAAACCAGCACCACCGCGACCTCTAAGTCCAGAAACTTTTATAGTTTCGATTACCTCTTCAGGGGTCATTTCTGTCAATACTTTACCTAATGCTTTATATCCATCAAAGGCAATATACTCATCTATGTTCTCTGGATCTATAACACCACAGTTTCTTAAAGCAATTCTCTTTTGCTTTTGATAGAATGGTACTTCATCCAAAGCCTTAATGCTCTCATCTTCCTCGATGCTATGAGAATACAAAAGATGCTTTACAACTCTACCTTTTACAAGATGCTCAGAAACAATCTCAGGCACATCGTCTGCTTTTATTCTGCTATAAAATGCACCTTCAGGATAAACTATAACAATGGGACCTACTTCACATAGCCCGAAACAACCAGTCTGTACCACCTGTACTTCTTTTTCTATACCATGAGCTTTTATTTCACTATTAAAACGCCCAATTATATCTGCTGAGCCTGAGGAATGACAACCTGTTCCCCCGCAAACCAATACATGAGAACGATAAAGTTCCATATTGTTTTACCTCCTTACTGATTAATCCTTCTTCTCTACTACCCCTATTGTAAAATCTCTCACTATTTGCCCGTTTACTAGATGTTCTGTTACTACCCTTTTCACCTTTTCAGGCGTCATATTTACATACGTTACCTTTTCGTTATCAGGCGTATAAACCTCTACCAAAGGCTCATATCGGCATACACCCACACAACCGGTTTGAGTAACGGTTACATGTTGTAAATTCCTTTTTCTAATTTCTTCTACAAAGGCCAAAAGAACTGGTCTTGCACCTGCAGAAATTCCACAAGTACCCATTCCAACCACAACTCTGGTACCTGTTCTATCTTTCCTTAAGTTAACTGACTCTAAGGTTCTTTGTCTAATCTCTTCTAACTCTTTCAAGGTTTTCATTATAGGACACCTCCATTAATTTCATTGAGCCCTTCTCTTATATAGGATTGAATCCACGTAATTACCTCAACATTATTTATAGGGAGTTCTCCTATGATTTTTCGGATCTCCCTAGTATCCAATAAAAATTGACCGTATTTAGTTTTATGGCTATATACAAAATCTATCTCAGCATTACAGAGGATTAATGTTACCATGGTCTCATCAATTCTTCCAAAAGGGGGACGATCAATATGCCCTAGCTGAAACTCAGCCTCAATTCTCGTCCCTTTGCCAACTGTTGATTGTAGATTTAAGTGTCCACCACACCTTTCGGTAGTAGCTTTAAATAGTGGCAAGCCTAGTCCTACCTTTCGGGTTGTTCGAGTAGTATAAAAGGGATCTGTTGCTCTTTTTATAGTTTCATTGTCCATGCCTCTACCATTATCCTCTATAGCTATAGAAAGCCAATCTTTCTCCTCATCTTCTTCAACGTTTATTACGATTTGAGTCGCACCAGCTGCTATGGAATTTTGTACAAGGTCTAGCAAGTGTAGAGATAGATCCTGCATAGTTATTATCCTTCTTTATATTTGGCAACTATTTCTTTTATATCCTCGGGCTTTAATCTTCCATAAACATCATCATTAATCATAATGATAGGTGCCAATCCACATGCTCCTAGGCATCTGGTTGCCTCTAAAGTAAACAGGCCATCATCAGTGGTATCTCCCACCTTCATATCCAATTCCTTAGCCAGTTCATTCAGGATGGCTTGGGAACCCTTTACATAGCAGGCTGTACCCATACATACACCTATCTTATACTTACCTTTAGGCTTTAAGGTAAACTGGGAATAGAAAGTTGCAACCCCGTAGATATCGCTAACTGGAATATCCAATTCCTTGGAGATATATTTTTGTACATCCAATGATAAGCATCCAAATATCTCCTGGGCCTTATGAAGAACCGGCATAAGCGGACCTTCTTTACCTTTCCATTGGTCAATCTCTTTTTGAAGCTCCTCAAACTTCTCTTTATTTTCTAAAGTTACTTCTGACATTTAGCCCCCTCCTTCAAGGAAATAATTAAATAACTTTTTGAATACTTTTAAATGCATTTTTTATTTCATTTTTTATTTTTTATAAAAACCACCAATATTGTAGCACACTTTTTTGGATTTGTCATTTTTTTAACGAAATATTTTTAAAAAATAATGTGTTTGCTACACATTTCCTATACAAATATAATTTTTCTTTAATTTTTCCATTTTATTGTACTAGTTCTCATGCCAAATTAACCACTATATATACATTATATTAGGTATCTCATCATAATTCTGTGACTATACATTATGAATATATTGATACTCACTTGTCATTTTTTCTAGCTAATGTACATATTAAATCTGGTATGGATAACCTGTCCACTTCTAGAAAGCTTACTCTCTCCAATATCTCCCACAAATAATGAGCGTCAGAGGAATACAGTACCTTCTCTGCAGGAAACATAGAAGTATATTGATTATCGTGACGGCTAATCTCTACCAATCCATGCCTTAAACTCTCTGGCATAAAGCCTAGCTGGGAAATTACACTATGGGATGGTCTATCGATATGAGCAGGCACTAATGCTCCTTCCCTTTTATTAACTTCATCTAAAATCTCTTCCAGGGATAGGTCCACAGAAGAAATAAGTAATTCCTTTTTTTGACCTATAATCCTGTCCTTCTGATCCATAATTAACTGGTTTCCAAAAATTTCAGGAACATTAGTTATGTCTGGCAGCTTGCTCCTTATCAGCTCTCCAAAATCCCACAGCCTGTCTATATCTGTAAAATAACAAAGGAGATGTACTTCCTCCCTTGTTTGCACCTCCATACCAGGCACAACAATCAATTTAGAGTCTGCAACCCTTAGAATGGATTCTACATTGTCACAGCTATTATGGTCAGTTACAGATATGGCATCCAGTTTTTTAAGCATTGCCATATTTACTATATTATTAGGAGTCATATCATCGTCTGCACACGGTGATAAGGCAGAATGAATATGAAGATCAACAGCAATTTTCATTGATCCCTACCTATCCCCATCTCATATAGCTTACCTGCTAGTTGGAAAGCCGATAGAGGTGATGAAATTAAAACAATTTCTTCTTCTACTGCTTTTTCAATAGTATTTTCGTCTATTGGTATGTCTTCTGGTATAATAACACATGCCATTTCCAGCAAAGTAGCTACAGCAATAACATTGGTATGGGTTTGGACGGTAATCCATAAACCATTTTGAGGCCCATGTGCCATAACACGGCTTAAAAGATCTCCACAATATGCTGTTTTAATCTCCCTATCTAAAAACTCCTCTCCAGTTACCACTTTACCTGGTAGATTATTTACAATGTCACTAATTTTCATCTTTCTCCTCCTCTACTTTTAATCTTCCTTCTTTACCAGTAGGAATATATTCTGATAGCTCAATCATTTCCTGTGCCAGAATTCTAACCTTTTCTCTAAATTTTATAATACAATCAAACTCAGAGGCATTTCCTCTTACTATATCTTCTGCCAAGGTTCTACAGCTAGGTGCACCACAGGATCCACAATCCAGGCCTGGAAGTTGTTCATAGATTCTCTCCAGCTCTTCCATTTTTTTGATTGCTGAAAAGATATTGTCATCCAGTTTCATGACTGATTTTGGCAATATTTCTTTATTCCATTTCCATTGACACGACTTCATTGCCTCTTTCACCTGGTCTGAAGATAGGGACTCGGGTGCATCCATTTTTGAAATTAATTTTTGTAAGCGATTCTGTGCTACAAAGTTATTTTCAAAAACTAAGGGGCCTCCCAGACATCCGCCTATGCAGGCCAAACCTTCAAAGAAATCCAAGTCATATAGTTTACCGTTTTCTATCTCTTCTAAAACTTTAATTACATTAATAATACCATCTACTGCTAAATGATTTTCCATATCTAAGGACCTGCCCTCACCTCCTGACTTAGCCCAGCTTACTCCTGTTGGTGAGGCTTTTTGCAGAGAATTCCAATTGTGTGAAAATGCACCGTTACCCATTACTGTGGATAATGGCCCATATATGTCCAGTATGGATATGGCACCGTCAACATTTGATTTGTGTAGTCCTATAGGATTTTTAATACTAGTCATTTTTGCCGCACAGGGAGTGATAAAAAAAGCACCGATATCCTCCTTATCAACTCCATATTTATTGCTAAATTCATTTTTTGCCAACTGTGCCGCAATCTCCATTGGCGACTCTACATCAATAAGGTTAGGAATCAGTTCTGGAAAGCGTACCTGTATTAATCGTACTATAGCAGGACAGGCTGAGGATATAACAGGCTTTGGCAAATGTTGATCTTTCATTCGCTGCTTGATGAATTCTGTAGCGAATTCAGCCCCCCTTGCTACCTCATAAACATAATCAAAACCAAGGGCCATAAGCCCCTGCAGTACCTTTTCAATACCGGCTAATTTTTTAAACTGTCCGTATAAAGTAGGGGCGGGTAGGGCTATTTTGTATTTAAATTCATTTATATAAGATAATGGATCGGTAACTGCTACCTTGGCATGATAAGGACATACTCTAATACATTCACCACAATCGATACAGCGTTCTGCTATAATGTGGGCTTTGCCATCTCTAACTCGTATGGCTTCGGTAGGACATCTTTTTATACAATTGGTACAACCCATACATTTTTCTTTATCAAGGGTGACAGAATGATAATACGCCTGCACATTTACCACCAACCTTTATTAAAAGAATTACAAAAAAAACTTTGCCTCTAAATAGGTGCCTTGTCCTAATTCAGATTGGAGATGAAGTTTGTCGCTGCAGCGCTTAATATTAGGTAATCCCATACCTGCACCAAACCCTAGCTCCCTAGCAAGTTCTGTGGCAGTAGAATATCCCTCCTTCATAGCTAGTTCAATGTCTTCTATGCCCGGACCTCTGTCACGGGCTTTTAAAATTATCTCCCTGGGAGTTATCTCAAGTTTCATAGTACCTCCCACTGAGTGAATAACCATATTTATTTCAGTTTCATAGGCAGCTATAGCAACTCTTCTTACTATCTTGGCTTCAATACCCAGCTGTCTGAGTAGCTTTTTAATATTGCTTGCGGCTTCTCCTGCTAAAGTAAAATTCCCAGCTTCAATCTCATAGGTATTAGTCATAATTACATCTTCATTAGCATTTTGAGTCATCTGGTCTTCCCCTTAATCCACCTTCATATAATTTGCCGCAAGCTTCAAACAAAGTGTTATCTGTTGATAACAATACTATATCTCTCTCTAAGGCCATTTGAATAATGTCAGGTGATGGTGTTTTGCCTCTAACTAAAACAATAGCAGATACATCTAGCATTTCTGCTGTACGGATAACTTGGGGGTTATTTAATCCTGTCAATAGTACCGTTTGTTCCTTCACAAAGGTTAATACATCACTCATAAGATCGGAACCACATGCATATAAAACTTCATTATCAAGAAAATCCTCGCCAACAATAAGGCGAGCATCTAAAAGTTCTTTAATGGTGCGTATCTTCAACAACCATCTCCTCCTACATCTTTGTTATTTGTGCAATATATTCCTTATATTTAACTATAATATCAATATAAGTATACTTTATTTTTGAGGAAATAGCTACCTTATCTGACACATTTCCCTGTATTAATTGATCTAGACTGTTTGCCTGATCAGAAAGTAATTTTTTAAGGCCAGACAAGACCTGACTACCTTCCTGAGTAGCAGAATATTTATTCAACTCCTCTTCCTTTCCTTTGATTTGATTTTTGATTTCATCTATCCTATTGATTGCAATCTCTGTAGTTATTTTGTCCTTATCAAGATCCTTTACAATGGTTTCCAGTTCTCCGAAATTCTCCTGTATTAATGAAAAAGCGGATTTAATACCCTCAATTTTTTGACTGGTTGCAGTTATCTCCATCTCTAAACCCGGACAGCTCAATTCATACATTTGTGCCTCTATAGATTGATTTTTTAGTTGACTAATAACTGATGCCGCGTCATCCTGACTTAAAAACGCCATAGCAATAACTCTATAATATTGATCATCCAGGATATACCCTGCACCGCCTTTCCCCTTTAGCTCATTCCCAATTGTATCGGCATTTTCCTTACTATTGAAAGCACCCATCTGTATACCGTAAAAATTCATAGTATGTATCTTTACAGTTTCTGTTATTCTAGGGTTGTTATCTTCTTGTATCTCTTGTATCTCTTCTTGCCCGTTTTCATCTGGCAAGGTTAATTCCATACCTTGATCATCTGGATCATTCTGAACTAATTGACCAGCTTCTTTAGATTTGAGAATTGGTGCTATAAAACCACTAATATACTTGCCCATTGTTCCTGCTGTAAAAAAATAAATACCTCCCAAAATTAAAAAAATTATAATGATCATGGAAAAGTACCGTCTTTGATTCCGTGCTCTTCTAATTCTTGAGTATCGCATGTCCATTTCCTCCCCCAAAATATAGATTTCTGATTCCTTTGTTTATATTTATGGTAGGAATTGTAGTTTTATGATACAATGCATCTATAATATCTTTACTTGGAGGGAGATCATGGTCAAATACCACATAGATACTATTCCAGTATGGGATGCCTATCATCAGGAGGATCAGTGCCCATTATGTGTTCTGGAATACAAGTGTGAAAAGGAATATGTAGATTTTTTTCTCAGTGGATCAGTTATGGAGCCTAGCACTAGAATAGAGGTAAATAAGACAGGCTTTTGTGGCAACCACTTTAAACTGCTTTATAATGAGAAGAATCGACTGGGGCTAGCTCTCATTACCCATACCCATTTTAAAGAAACCATAGAAAACTTAGAAAAGTTGTCCAAAGACTTAGGCGCAAAAAAAGATGATAACCTGGTTTCAAAGTTGGGTTCATTTTTGCCCAAACGAATGAGTGGCCCAGATACAGCTTTGGATAATCTTTTATCCTGGTTGGATAAGCATCACAACAGCTGTATGATCTGTGATCGCCTGGACAATCTACTGGATAGATACGCCTATACAATTTTACATCTATGGCAAAAAGATAAAGAATTTATAAAAACTATAAGTTCATCAAAGGGTTTTTGCCTCCATCATCTGGCCCTTATAATGAGAATAGCAAGCGAGACCCTATCTACCAAAACTTTTGATGAATGGTGTAATTTTATAATGCCCATGCAGTTAGAAGCTCTAAAGGAATTGGAAGGAGACCTGGAATGGTTTACAAAGAAATTTGATTATCGAAACAAAGATAAGCCCTGGGGAAATTCCAGGGATGCCCTGCCTAAAACAATTCAGAAATTGTCAGGAACTTATATGGAGCCACCAGCAATTGACCATGAAAAAAAGGATTGACTATTCAATCCTTTTCCATATATTGTTCTAAGCTAACACCACTGTTCACCAATATTTCAACAGCCAGGGAATCAGGATATGGTTCTTTGTATACCACTCTGATAATGCCACTGTTTACTATTAGCTTTGCACATATAACACAAGGTTGGTGAGTACAATATAGTGTGGCTCCATCAATGGATACCCCTAGTTTGGCAGCCTGTATAATGGCATTTTGTTCAGCATGTATTGCATAGCAATATTCGTGCTTTGTACCAGACGGGATATCCCTTATTCTTCTTATACATTCTCCTCTTTCTACGCAGCTGGGATATCCTGAAGGAGCACCATTATAGCCTGTAGTTAATATTCGTTTATCCTTAACTATGATTGCACCAATTTTCCTGTTATGTTGGTAGCAGCTAGACCATTCGGATATTAGCTTTACCATATCCATGAATCTTTTATCCCATTTATTGTTCATAGTCTATCTCCTCGCTGTGATTATTAGTTCTAATATCTACTAAGTATTCGACAAAATAGATTTTTTTCCTTCATCTTGCACTGTTATTTATATGGCTTTATTCCGTTAAAATTTTTACTGGGTGATTTTAATAGATTTTGAGAGTATTTGTAAGCTATTTAGATGTTTCGCAATTTTTTCGCGACTATCAGCCACATATGATGCAATACAAGATTTGCCATTCACACCTCTTTTTTATAAACTATATCTTGGATTAGCACTCATCAACTGAGAGTGCTAACAATAACAACATATCATATTACATACAGAGGAGGGTAATGTTTCTATGAATATCAAACCACTAGGCGATCGAGTCGTTATTAAGGTATTAGAAAGTGAAGAAACAACAAAGAGCGGAATAGTCCTTCCTGGATCTGCCAAAGAAAAACCACAGATGGCAGAAGTTCTTGCAGTTGGCCCCGGAGGCATGGTTGACGGTAAGAAAGTAGAAATGGAAGTAAGTGTAGGCGATAAGGTAATTTATTCAAAATATGCTGGCACTGAAGTAAAAATTGATGATGCAGAATATATCATTGTAAGACAGAATGATATATTAGCTATCGTAGAATAATATCAACAATTAAAGGAGGAAAAGGTTATGGCGAAGCAGTTAATATATGGTGAAGATGCAAGAAGAGCCCTTGAAAAGGGTGTAAATGCATTAGCTGATACCGTTAAAATAACAATGGGTCCTAAAGGCCGTAACGTGGTATTGGATAAGAAATTCGGTTCTCCTCAAATCGTAAATGACGGAGTAACCATCGCTAAAGAAATCGAATTGGAAGATCCTTATGAGAATATGGGAGCACAGTTAGTAAAAGAAGTAGCAACCAAGACCAATGATATAGCTGGAGACGGTACTACTACCGCTACCGTATTAGCACAATCCATTATTCGTGAAGGTCTAAAAAACGTTGCTGCTGGCGCTAATCCTATGATTTTAAAGAGAGGTATTGAAAAAGCTGTTGAAGCAGCAGTTGAATCTCTGAAAGAGCTAAGCAAACCCATTGAAAAGAAAGAAGCTATTGCACAAGTAGCTGCAATTTCAGCTGGAGACGAAAAAATCGGACAGCTTATCTCCGATGCTATGGAAAAAGTAGGTAAAGACGGCGTTATTACCGTTGAAGAGTCCAAATCTCTGCTTACCGAACTAGACGTTGTAGAAGGTATGCAGTTTGATAGAGGATATGTTTCTGCTTATATGGTAACTGATACTGAAAAAATGATTGCTGAATTAGAAGATCCTTTCATCCTGATCACTGACAAAAAGATTAGCAACATTCAGGATATCCTCCCTGTACTTGAGCAAATCGTACAACAGGGTGGCAAGCTGCTAATCATTGCCGAAGATGTTGAAGGTGAAGCTTTGGCTACTCTAGTAGTAAATAAATTAAGAGGTACCTTCAACTGCGTAGCAGTAAAAGCACCTGGATTTGGAGACAGAAGAAAAGCTATGCTAGAGGATATCGCAATCCTAACTGGTGGTACTGTTATCTCTGAAGAAGTCGGTTTAGATTTAAAAGATACTACCATTGACCAACTAGGCCGTGCAGCCAAGGTTACTGTTGATAAGGAAAATACCACCATTGTACAAGGCGCAGGTTCTGAAGAAGAAATTAAGAATAGAATCAATGCTATCAAGGCTCAAATCGAAGAAACTACATCAGATTATGACAGAGAAAAACTTCAAGAGCGTCTTGCTAAATTAGCTGGTGGAGTTGCAGTTATCAAGGTTGGAGCTGCTACTGAAACTGAGCTAAAAGATAAAAAACTAAGAATCGAAGATGCTCTCAACGCTACAAGAGCTGCTGTTGAAGAAGGAATAGTTCCTGGTGGTGGAGTAGCATACATTAAAGCTATGAAGGCTATCAATGAGCTCACTGCAACAGGTGATGAATTAACCGGTATCAATATCATCAAGAGAGCACTTGAAGAGCCTGTAAGACAAATTGCTACCAACGCCGGTCTGGAAGGTTCAATCGTAGTAGAAAAAGTTCGCGAGAGCAATGAGCCCTATTTTGGATTCGATGCACTAAAAAGTGAATATGGTGACATGGTAGATAAAGGTATTATTGATCCAACCAAAGTTACCAGATCCGCACTTCAAAACGCAGCCAGCATCGCTGCAATGGTATTGACCACTGAAAGTCTGGTAGCTGATATTCCAGAACCAGAACCAGCAGCACCCGCCGGCGGTGGAATGAACGGCATGTATTAATATAAGAATAAAAAGCGACTGCATTATGCGGTCGCTTTTTTAATTAACATCTTTATTCCCTTTGCTATTAATGCTAGCAGCATAAACACAAATACCACGGGTATTAAGAATAACTTAATATAATTTATCAGCATCCCAGCTAGTTTTTTTCCTGCTTTACCTATCCTGATCACTGTTTACTACTCCATTCCCATTCCATAATCTATTCGTCTTGAAAATATTCTTGCTAATTCATATAGTCTAGGCGCAGCATATTCAAAGAATTCCATATAGGAGGCGCAAAAGTAGTTCAATACTGGTTTACCATCAGCAAAGGGCTCCCTGTTTCTCCTGCATCCTCCTCGGCAAAGATTAAACCATTTACACTCCCTGCATTTTGGATCTACATATCTTGAAACTCCTATAAATTCCTTTACAGTATCTGTCTTTGAGATCTCATCAAATTCTTTATCTTTGAGATTTCCAAGACACCATTCATCAATCACGTAAAAGTCACATGGATATGCTCTTCCATCAGCCTCTACCACAAACTGACATCTGCATATCCCCGACATACCACAATTCTCAGGAGGATATCCCATAATCATTCCAACTAGATTATCAAAATATCTTATACTTATTATATTATCCTGTTTTATATCTTCATACCATAGATCAAAAAGGGTTTTTAAGAAAGTAGTAAATCTATCAGGAGTTAATGAATATACATGTCCGCCAGGTTCTTCATCTAAAGGATCCAAACATGGTATAAACTGAAGATATCTAAAATTTTTACGTTTAAAGAAATTATATATTTTTGCGGTATGTCTGGCTACAGTTGAACTAACTACAAAGAGAATATTGTATTCAACCTTATATTTATTAAACAAATCAACAGTTTTCATTATCCTGTTAAAAGTACCCTTGGTGGCAGCATCTATCCTATTCATATCGTGTATATCCTTTGTCCCATCTAAAGATAGACCTACTAAAAAGTTATTGTCATGTAAAAACTTTGCCCATCTGTCATCTATAACCATTCCATTGGTCTGCAAAGCATTATTTATCTTTACTCCCTTTGTATTATACTTTTCCTGAAATTCTATAAGTTTTTCGAAGAATTCGAAACCCGCTAAGGTTGGCTCTCCTCCTTGAAAAGCAAAAGTACAGGTAACATCAGCGTATTCTAAGGTCTTTTTTACTAATATTTCTAAAGTATCTATATCCATAATACCATAAGATCTGGTTTCTCTATTTTCCGCCAGAGAATGGTAAAAACAATATTTGCACCTAAGATTGCAGTTGCTAGATGCCGGTTTTATAAGTAAACTTATAGGTGGCATATCCATCCCGCCTTTGCAATGTAATAGTCAATTTATCTTATCATCAAAACACATAGAAAAGCAATACCCCTAGTCCACCTGATAACGCAATTGCTAGTATTGGATGTAATTTGTATTTTTTAAGAGCCACCAAGGATATAATAAAAATTAAAATACTACTTATATTTAGAACCTCTAGAGGCTGCTTGAATATCTTTGTAATCAGGTTAATAGAAAGTTCCTCTTTGAATATGGCAGTCTCCGATACAAATACTGCTGCCGTAGTTATAAGCCCGGCTATAACGGGCCTTATCCCATAAAACATTACTGTATTTAAGGGGTGATTCTGGAACTTAAAGAAATATCTAGAAATAATAAGGATCAATACTAAAGAAGGAATTGAAACTCCAAGAGTAGCTACCAGTCCTCCTAAAACACCTGCAGCCCTGTATCCCACGAAAGTAGCCGAGTTAACAGCTATGGGACCAGGAGTCATCTCAGCTATGGCTATTATATCAAAAAACTCTGCAGCACTAAGCCATCCATTCCCCTCTATCTCTTTTTCTATCATGGGAATCATAGCATAACCGCCGCCAAAACTAAAAAGACCTATTTTTAGAAAGGTTATCCAAAGCTTAAGAAATATCAATTTGCCTCGTCTCCTTTACCAATGATTTTCGCTACTTTTTTGGGCGAGGTAAAATAGATTACCAATCCCACCATGGCTCCTATTACAATAGCAAAAATAGCATGAATATCTAGCACCAGCACTAATATTACAGTCATTATGGTAATAAGAACTGAAAATTTATCTTTTATAGCTTTTTTGCCTACTTTAATTGCAGCCATCAAAATCAAAGCAACTACCGTTGACCTTATACCCATAAAAGCAGCTTTTACAATAGGATTGTCCTGAAATCTTGTAAAAAAGGCAGCAATTACAGTTATAGTTATAAATGAAGGCAGAATTACCCCACAGGCTGCCACTATAGCACCTTTACGTCCTGCTATTTTATATCCTACAAATGTAGAGGAATTTATGGCAATGGCTCCAGGTATGGATTCTGCTACAGCAAATACATCAATAATTTCCTCTTCATTTTTAATCCATCCCTTGTTATCAATAACCTCTCTTTCTATGAGGGGTATCATTGCGTAACCACCCCCGAAAGTAAAGGCTCCTATTTTAAAAAATGTAATAAACATTTCAATAAGCAATTTTATATTAGCTTTTTTCTTCAATATGGTCCCTCCCTAATAATTCTTCTATTACCATTACTGCAGCCCCTACTGCTATTACATTATCCTTGAAATAACCACCTTTTATAAAGTGAATCTTATGATCCTTTGCCAAGTAGCTTTTTTTCATGGCTGTATCCACAGTTATTTTATAAAATGTATCAGAATATTTTATTAGTGGCCCACTTAAAATAATAAGCTGAGGATTTACAAGGTTTATATAGTTAGAGATCCCCGCCCCAAATATAAGAGCACTGTCTATAATCACTTCTCTTGCTAAGGTATCCCCATGCTCTGTTGCCTCTAATATATCCATATAATTTATAGATGACATATCCTTGGTCACTATTGAGCTTCTACCCTTTTTTAGGGTAGAGATAAATCTTTTTTCGATTGCCGGAATAGTTGAATAGCACTCAATACATCCATGATTGCCACAAATACACAATTCCCCATCTACATCGATTATCATATGTCCAAGGGCATCCTCTGCATCATTTATAGTCCTTACTAGATGACCAGATGATATAACCCCGGCTCTGATGCCAACACCGCAATTTATATAGGCTATACTGGACAAATCCTTACCCCACCCAAAAAAATATTCAGCTAAAGCAGCTGTGTTGGCACCGTTGTCCATAGAAACAGGAAGTTGCAACTTATGTTCAATGATACTTTTTATAGGAACATACTCCCAACCAGGAGCATCAAAACCTTTTGCTCCCACCATTTTTCCTTCTTCTCTGCGCAATGGTCCCACTATTCCTAAACCGACACCTATTATTTCAGTTGTTTCAATCCCGGTTTTTTCATAAATACTTATCAGCCAATCTGAAATTAAATCTACTGTTCTATATGGTGAATGTGAGGATGTCATTTCAAATTCAAAAGTATGTAGTATTTTCATTTTCAAATTGGTTATTACTACCTGTGTATAGGTTCTTGAAATATCTATGCCTATTATGTAGTACCTGCCGGGATTTACATCGTATAATATGGGTTTTCGTCCTCCGGTTGACTCACCAACGTCAGCTTCTACAATTAAGCCATGACTTAGCAAGGGCTTCATAGATCTGTTTAGTGTAGTTAATTTCATTTTGGTTAAAAGTGTTAGGTCGCTTTTGGTAATCGGCCCATTCTTCTGAATGGCACCAAATATGGTTTTAGTATCTTGCGACATATTTTCTAGTAACCAACTGCAGGACATAACTCACCTCCTATGGAATGTCTTAAGAGATTTTATCATCTTTTAACCATTTTGGCAATATGTTTTAAAGGATGTTAAGTTTTAAATAAAACAGCGGCTGCACTAGTAGGTTGACTACCTACTATGCAACCGCTTTAATTTAGATCGTTGTATAAACTCACCTAATATGAATAATGGTTATTAATCGTTGCTCATTATTAGCCTTTATTTAGATAGTGACCTAACAGTCAAACTAATATAACCAGTTAATTTATATAGCTTTCAAGATGTTATTATCTTTGAGCATATTTAACTAGCTTTTCAGAATGAACTCCAGCACGACAAAGCTGGCCTAAACCAGTTACTCCCTCGCGCGTACCATCAATTTCAGGATCTGCATACTCAGCAAACCATTTTTCCAGTTTTTTGCGCATTTCTAGAATTTCAGTTCTGTAATTAGGATCATCTATGCAGTTGTTGTTTTCATCAGGATCCTTTACAAGATCATAAAACTCATTGGGACCATAGGGGTAACGGTGTATATATTTAAAATGGCGTGAACGTATCATACGAACAGGACCATACTCATCAAAGACCACAATACTACTGTCATCACTATCCCTTGATTCACCTAACAGGGATTTGTAAAAGCTTCTTCCTGGCAAATCTTTGATTGCATCAGTTTTTATGCCCAATAAGTCCATCAGAGTGGGGAAGAAATCATAAGCACTAACCATATCACTGCATACACTTCCCTTTGGAATTAAGCTGGGATAGGAAATTAAGAATGGAACCTTTACAGATGTATCATACATATTCATAGGAAAAGTTCCATTACCCTTACCCCATATACCATGATGCCCCATGTTCATCCCATTATCTGAAGAGAATATAATTATGGTATCATCGAGTATACCTATCTTTTCTAGCTTATCCAATATTCTCCCAACATTATAATCCATGGCAGTTACTGCTGCGAAATAGCCAATCAGATTCTCTCTGCGTTTTTGTGTCCCGTAAACAGGTCCAGTAGCCATATCTTTGTGATCAGGAACATTTGGAATACTTTCAAACTCACAATCCTTATACATTTCTATGAACTCATCAGGATGATGCTCAGCTTCCCAAGGTGAATGGGGAGCTGTATAATGTACACTCAGATAAAAGGGATTATCCTGCACTGTTAGATCATCAAGAAAATCTAAAGCTTTATCTGTAATTAAATCGGTTACATAGCCATTCTCTATTATTATATTACCATCCTCAACTATATCTGGATAATAGTAATAACAGCCACCTTTGCCTATAGTGTACCAATATTTAAAACCATGTTGTGGTTGGATGCTATCACCCAGATGCCACTTACCACTTAGAGCACATGTATAACCATTTTGTGCTAATACATCAGTGTAGGTTGTTTTACCTCCCAAGTATCGAATTGGTTTGTCTTCATCGTCATAACCACCAAAGTAAGGATTTTGCCGTCCCACATCTTCAAATTTTTCTCTATCTAAATTACCACTGCGTATCCAATCATGCACACCATGTGATGATGGAATATCACCGGTTAAAAGGGATGCTCTGGCAGGGGACGAAACAGGTGATACACAAAAGAAATTGTCAAACCTCATCCCCCGCTGTGCAATTCTATCCAAATTTGGAGTATGTATTTCTGGGGTGCCTGCACAGTTCAAAGCCCAAGCACCCTGATCATCCGTTAGTATAAAAACAACGTTTGGCCTTTTCATAGAGACTCCTCCAATATGTAAATGGTAGAGTTTACTTATTGATGATCTCTTCTTCCATTTAGTTTACACGCGATGAATTCATTGTCTACATCTTCCGATATTATATCTGAATATGATTCTCTGTGTTTTTTAAGCCAGGCATTTGCATATGAACAGGTAGCAGTTACCTTTAATGAATTTTTCCTTAAATATTCAGCAACAACTTCCATCATTTTGCCTGCTATCCCCTTTCCTCTTAAGCGGGGGTGGACATAAGTATAATCAATATCGACCTCCCCGTTTTCTTTAAAAACAAAGGTGGTTTCGGCAATCAACTCATTGTTTTCATCTACGCTATATATACGCCCATTCTCATATTTCCAATCCATATCTCTGCTCCTATTCTTTAATATTTTAACTAAAAAAATCCCTTCATACCCTTTGTGATACAAGAGATTATTTGCTATGACAGTTAGAAGCTATCTTCTCCTTTATAATATACCACATATATTGTAATCTAATATATTAATTTTTTGCCTCCCCATAATATCAAATCCCAAGACTTGGATTCTCATAATATTGTATTCTCCAATATAAGATAAAAATACCCTTGATATATTACAACATACTGGGCAACAAGGTATAAGTAGAAATAATTATATCTATATAAGCATCTACTCACCTTCTATAGTAAAAAGTATTAAAAAACCATTAACATCGACTGTTGAAAAAAATTGTTTACCAACATATTTGGGCTCATCATCATACACTTCAGCGAGATAGCCTGCTGCTTTCAACTTACTTTTCACTTCTTCTGCATAAGCCTTATCCTTTAAAACAATTGTAAAAGATTTAAGGCCAACTGCACTTGGTGGTGCCGAAGGACCATTCTCACTATTCCAAGCGTTGAAAGCTAAATGATGATGATACTTGCCTGTAGATATAAATATGGCTTTATCAAAATCATTATTTACAACATTATAATCTAATACTTTTGTATAAAAATGACGTGCAGCATCTATATTTGCAACAGACAAATGAATATGCCCAATAACAGTATCCTCTGGCAAGCCTCGCCAATTGTCATCTGCAGCATCTATAAATTCCTTAAAATCAACTCTTTCTATCGTCATGTAAACGGAGTCATTTTGCCAAATCCAGGTATCTTCAGGTCGGTCAAAATATAACTCAATTCCATTCCCATCTGGATCTTCTAAGTATACAGCTACACTAACATGATGATCACCAGCGCCTATTCTTACACCCAAATTAATTAAATGTTTAATTATATTACCAAAATCTTTTTCTGATGGTAATAATAAAGCCATATGATATAGTCCAGTTTGATTACGTTGTAAAGGAACAGCATTTTCTACTTGGATTAACGAAACTAAGCTGGATTTACCATCGGTTGTCAAATAAACCCTATCTTTGGTCTCCTCTAAAACTGTGAAACCAATAACATTCTTATAAAACTCCAGTGATCGAGCCAGATCTGATACCTTTAATTGTATATGTGATACATACATATTGGGTTTTTTATGAAAATATTTTGCCATAGTTTTCAGCCCCTCTTTATATTATAGAAAAATCTATAGTATTATTAGCTATGTCGAAAAACCTAATCCAAACCATTAGTAATATTATACTTACCACCGTCAGTACTAACTAAAACCCAATATGTTTTGTAACAATAAATATAAAAATCAATGCTCTTTTCTAGCAAGAGATGTATGGTTAAAATTACTAATCACCTTCGGTAATTGCATTTTTCATCATTCGCACATATTCTATGACATGGGGTAGACATCGGGACCCATATTGCTCTATAATTTTTACAATTGCACTTCCTACAATGACGCCATCAGCATACTTAGCCATTCTTGCTGCTTGTTCAGGAGTTGAAATACCAAACCCCACAGCACATGGAATGTCATTAACCTCTTTCACAAGTTTTACCATTTTCTCTGCATCACTGCCTAAATTTTTTCTTACACCAGTTACTCCCATTGATGACACACAATAAACAAAGCCCTGTGCCTCTTTGGAAATCAAATGTATGCGGTTATTGGAGGTAGGTGCAATCATTGAAATTAAGTAAACCCCATGTTTCAAACAAAAAGGCACAAGCTCATCCTTTTCCTCAAAGGGTAGATCAGGGACAATGAGAGCATCAACTCCTGTTTCTTGACAATTTCTTAAGAAACTGTCGATACCATAAGCGAATACTGGATTAACGTAGGTCATAAGCGCTATAGGAATATTACAGGTCTTTCGAATGTCTCTCAGCATATTAAATATATGATCCACAGTAATACCATGAGACAGAGCACGAATGGATGCTGCCTGAATTACTTGCCCTTCTGCCACAGGGTCAGAAAAAGGTATACCTAATTCTATTAAATCCGCGCCAGCCTCTGCCATCTGAAGCACTAATTCTTTAGTTATTACTAGGGAAGGATCACCTGCAGTTATAAAAGGAATAAATGCTTTTCCATTGGCAAATGCCTGCTGCAGTTTATTCATAAATTTCCACCCCCCTATAGCGTGCTATTGAAGCTACGTCTTTATCTCCTCTACCTGATAGCCCAACTACTATTATTTGATTCTTGTTCAGTTTAGGTGCAAGCTTTATAGCGTAAGCAACTGCATGTGCACTTTCAATTGCTGGAATGATTCCTTCTATACAAGACAAATATTCAAATGCTTCTACTGCTTCATTGTCAGTTACTACCACATACTCTGCCCTGCCAATGTCGTGCAGGTAAGCATGCTCAGGCCCTACGCCCGGGTAATCAAGCCCTGCTGAAATGGAATAGACTGGAGCAATCTGTCCATACTCATCCTGACAGAAATAGGACTTCATTCCATGGAAAATTCCTATCTTACCTATTGCCATGGTTGCAGCAGTCTTCTTAGTATGAACACCATACCCACCAGCCTCACAGCCAATAAGACGGACATTTGGCTCTCCAATAAATTCATAAAAAAGACCTATTGCATTACTACCTCCACCAATACAAGCAACCAATACATCAGGAAATTTGCCTTCAATTTCTAATATCTGTTTTTTTACCTCCTGACCAATAACCTTTTGAAAATCCCGAACAATTGTAGGAAATGGGTGAGGCCCCATTACAGACCCTAGTACATAATGTGTATCCTTGACTCGTCTGCTCCACTCTCTCAGGGTTTCATTAACAGCATCTTTTAGAGTTTGAGTGCCACTAGTCACCACATTTACCTTCGCCCCTAACAATTTCATGCGAAAAACATTAAGGGCCTGACGTTGGGTATCTTCCTTGCCCATAAATATTTCGCATTCTAATCCCAAAAGGGAAGCAGCAGTAGCTGTAGCAACACCATGCTGTCCAGCGCCTGTTTCAGCGATTACACGAGTTTTACCCATATACTTTGCAAGTAGCACCTGCCCTAGCACATTATTGATTTTATGGGAACCCGTATGGTTAAGATCTTCCCTTTTTAGATATATTTTAGCCCCTCCTAAGTCTTTGGTCATTTTTTCGGCAAAGTACAGCATGGATGGTCTGCCTGCATAATTCTTCAAAAGACTGTTTAACTCTGCTTTGAATTTTGAATCGCTTTTAAAAAATTCATAGGCCTCTCCAAGCTCAATAACAGCATTCATCAAAGTCTCTGGAATATATTGTCCTCCGTAAATACCAAACCTTCCCTTTGGCATTTTTTGTCCTCCTTTTCTCATTCATCCATACCATTGATTTTCACACACTACTCCTTTATTTCCGCACTATCTGCTCAGGAGTTGAAACATAATTTTCTCTTACCATGGCTACCATATCCATTATCTTTATAGGATCTTTATATCCACTAGACTCTACCCCGCTACTTACATCAATACAGTAAGGATTATGCTGAATCGCCTGCTTTATATTGTCAAAATTGATACCGCCCGCTAAAAAATAAGGCTTTTTTGTATTAGGAATATTAGACCAGTCAAAGGATTTTCCGGTTCCTCCATATTTCTTTGCATGATAGGTATCAAATAAAAGATAATCGCAAGTAAACCTAATCCCTATTTCCATATCTTCCGGGCCTTTTACTCTTATAGCCTTAATAATTTTATTTGGTACACAATCCTTCAGCCTCTTTATATAATCTTCATTTTCATCGCCATGAAGCTGAATTATATCAATTACCTTAGATGTGCAAAGCCTAGTGATATTTCTAATATCTTCATTAACAAATACTCCTACTGCTTTAATAGAAGGATTCAAAGAAGCTTTTAGTACCCTTGCTCTTTTCTCGTCAATCTGCCTTTTACTTTTCGCAAAAACAAAACCAATGTAATCTGGAAGAGCTGCATTTACTGCCTCTATATCTTTTTCTCGCCTTAAACCACAAATTTTGATCTTAGCCATCCTTGTCACCCCTGAAATTGGCCTCATCCTTACTTCCTTTTAAGTATGAAAGCATGGCTTTTTTGTCCCCGCTTCTCATCAGTGCTTCTCCAATCAGAACACCGTTAACTCCCGCTTTTTCAAGGAGCAAAATATCTTCCCGGGTCTGAATGCCGCTTTCTGCAACATAGGTGATACATTTTGGAACCAGTTCTCTTAAAGTTATGCAATTACTGATATCAACCGTAAAAGTCCTAAGGTCTCTATTATTAACTCCTATTACTCTTGCTCCTGCCTCAATTGCCAGAATTACTTCCTCTTTGGTATGAGCTTCTACAAGAGCAGAGAGGCCAAGCTCATCACAAATATTAATATATCGTTTAAGGGTATCCTTTTCCAGCAGAGCACAAATTAATAATACTGCATCTGCTCCAATTAACTTTGATTCATAAATTTGGTACTCATCTATAATGAAATCTTTGCGAAGTACAGGTATACTCATCAATTGACTTATTTCTTTAAGATAAATATCCTTTCCTTTAAAATACTCTGGCTCTGTAAGCACTGAGATAGCATGAGCTCCCGCCTTCTCATAATCACAAGCAATTTCTTGATATGGAAAAACTGGCGCTATTATTCCCTTGGAAGGCGAAGCCCTTTTTACTTCACATATAAAGGAGATACCTTTGGTTTTTAATGTTTTCTCGAAAGCAAAATCTTCACGCCTATGAAATCTTTTTACCTTATCCTTACAAAATATTTGAGATTTCAAATTATCTAATGGCACTTTTCTTTTAGCTAAATTCACACGCCTTCTAGCAGATTGAGCTATGGTATCAAGAATCATATTTTCACAAACCTTTCCCTAATCTGGTTCATTGGATAACATGATAAATTTGCTTAGCTGTTCCATGGCCCTTCCACTGTCGATCACTTCCTCAGCTATTTTCACACATTCTCTCAAAGTAAAGTTGTTATAAAACATATACAGGCACACTGCAGAATTTAGTATCACAATATCTCTTTTAGGTCCTTTTTCGCCACCTAATATTCTCCTAGCAATCTCTGCGTTCTCTTGAGGACTACCACCAATTAAATCTTCAGGTTGGCAGTATTCAAAGCCAAACTGGTGGGGATCTAAAAAGAAACTGTTTAAATTTCCATTGTTTACCTCACAAACAGTGGATGAGGTAGTTAGAGTGATTTCATCTAGGCCGTCATGGCCGTGCACCACCATAGCTTTTTTCAAACCCAAATTCTTAAGCACTCTTGCTAATGGTTTTACTAAATTTTCATCATATACACCTAATAATTGATAATTTGCATTTGCAGGACTAGAAAGAGGACCTAATATATTAAAAATAGTGCGTACTCCAAGTTCTTTTCTTACAGGCGCAGCATATTTCATGGAAGGATGATAATGTGTTGCAAACATAAAGCAAATTCCAATTTCCTCTAAGATTCTTTCACTTTTTGAAACGGGGATATCAATCTTTACCCCTAAAGCCTCTAATACATCAGCGCTTCCGCATTTACTGGATACACTTCTATTACCATGTTTTGCTACCGGTACGCCTGCTGCTGAAATTACAATGGAAGAAAGGGTAGATATATTAAAGGTGTATGCATGATCTCCTCCTGTTCCCACGATATCCAGCACATCACCTGCATGCCTAAGTTTAGCCCCACATTTTCTCATAATCATGGCACATGCTGTAATTTCATCTATGGTTTCACCTTTCATTCTCATGGCTGTTATGAAGGATGCTATCTGCGCATTTGTAGCTTTTCCCCTCATAATTTCATCCATAACTGCTTTGGTCATTTCCATCGAAAGATCTTCTCCGTTTAATAACTTATGAATAGCTTCTTTGATCATTTGAATTCACCACCTATTTGCAGGAAATTTTTTATTATTACCGCACCCTTAGGTGTCAATATGGATTCCGGATTAAATTGAAGACCAAAAACTTCATAATCCCTGTGTTTTATTCCCATTACTTCCCCCTTATCATCTTCTGCAATTATAAGAAGGTCTTCTGGCAGGGATGCCCTTCGTACTATAAAAGAGTGATATCTGGCTGCCTGTATCAAGGGTGGCAGACCATTGAATATACTGTTTCCGTTGGCAATATGGATATTGCTTTGCTTTCCGTGCATCAATTGCTTTGCCGGTACAATAGACGCTCCGAACGCTTGACATATTACTTGATGACCAAGACCTATGCCCAGGATTGGAATTTTACCTATCATCCTTTGAATAAGCTCTTTACATATTCCGGCATTCTTGGGATGGCCTGATCCAGATGAAATAATAATATGGGAAAGAGGTAATTTATCTATTTTGTCAACGGTCATTTCATCATTTCGTACCACCTGGATGTCTTGATTGAAACTTCCTACAAGATGAACTAAATTAAAGGTTAAGCTACCATAGTTATCTATTAGTAATATCATCATACATCCACCTCCCGTGCCGATATAATTGCTTCCAATACAGCCTTGGCCTTGTTTTCAGATTCTTGGTATTCTTTCTTAGGAATGCTGCCCAGCACAATCCCTCCACCAGCTTGAACATATACCTTATCCTTTTTCTTAACTGCCATACGTATTGCAATACATACATCCATATTGCCTGAAAAGTCTATATAGCCTATGGCACCGCCATATATGCCCCTTGGCTCCTTTTCAAGCTCTTCGATAATCTGACATGCACGAATTTTTGGAGCTCCAGTTAAAGTTCCAGCCGGCAGAACAGCTTCTATGGCATCTAGTGCGTCTTTATCTTCTTTAATACGCCCTTGTACTTCAGAGGTAATATGCATAATCTTAGAATAACGCTGTATCATTTTATAGTTCACAACCTGCACACTGGAATACTCTGATACTTTCCCTAAATCATTTCTTGCAAGATCAACTAACATGTTGTGTTCCGCTAATTCTTTTTCATCTTCCAATAACGACATTTCCAAATCTTTATCTTCCTCTCCATTTTTTCCTCTAGGTCTGGACCCAGCTATAGGAAAGGTTGTAAGAATACCGTCTTTTAGCCTTACTAAGGTTTCAGGAGATGTGCTGATCAATTGTATATCACCCATTTGCATAAACACCATATACGGGGATGGATTTGTAGTTCTTAAAACCCGGTAAGCATTAAGTAGGCTATCTCTATATTCAGTTTCAAATCGCATGGAAATGACAGCTTGAAAAATTTCGCCATTTTTTATATATTCCTTGGTTTTATCAACCATATTGCAGTATTGTTCTTCTGTAACATTGCAGATAAATTGCGGAGTGCTTTTTATTTTTACTTTAGGTAGTGGAGATTGATCTATAATCATTGAGACAATATCTTCAATATCGGAAGTAGCCTTTTTGAGATTTTCTTCCATTTTATCGCTCCTGATATTTGCAATTACGCTAATCTTTTGCTTAAGATAATCATAAGCAATTACCTTGTCAAATAACATAAGATCAAAATCATTAAATTCGCTGTTTTTAAGCTCTATACTGGGCTCTGCATATTTAATCATGCTATAGGAAAAGTATCCTACAAATCCCCCAGCAAATGGAGGTAATCCAGCTATCCTTGGTGCCTTATACTTCGCAAGATATGTTCTTAAAATCTCGAAAGGCTTTTGGGAGTGTAATACTCTTATATCCTTGTCATTTTCTTTGATAGTTATTTTCCCATTTTTGCATATAATTCGTGCAATAGGATTAAAACCTAAAAAGGAGTATCTACCCCATTTCTCACCACCTTCTATGCTTTCAAGAAGATAGTACGTGCTACTTATCCTAGAAATCATAGTCAATAGCTCAATCGGTGTTGTGAAATCGGCATAAACTTCCATACAGATTGGAATTAGCTTATATTTTCTGGCTAGTCTTTTAATTTCATGGTAATCAGGAATTACCATAGAAACACCTCCCTTAAATAAAAAATTCTCCTATTGTGTTAAGCAATGCAAATACTTATGAAAGGTATAAAAAAAGGCTTTCATCCCAAAAAAGGGACAAAAGCCTTAGCTTCTGCGGTGCCACCCTAATTGACGTATTTGTACGCCCGCTCATTTTGCATACCATCATATGCATCCAGCTGATAACGGGCAGGCCCCCCGTAAGCGCCTACTCTCTTTAGATTTCGGGCTTCCCTCACAAGTCCATTCGAAATAAGCTTGCAGCCGCATTCCCACCAGCCAGCGACTCTCTGAATGCAAGTAATTATTTCTACTACTCTTGTTCCTCGGTTTAGCACTATATAGATTATTAGTTATGTATTTATAATAACAAGTTAATAAACTCAAATTTCAATTTTGGAAATAGTAACACAATTTACTTTCCCTGTCAAGTATAGTTTTGCTTTTTTGTAGTTAATTTCATTTATCCCGAAGCGTTAGCTTTGCCAGAAGGAGCTTTGATAGGTGGTATGTCGCCCTTTCCTCCCGACAATCCACTTAG
>JAAYGY010000020.1 GCA_012735575.1 Clostridiales bacterium | reverse complement strand
TATATT
The DNA here is from genome assembly GCA_012735575.1 of Clostridiales bacterium. Lineage (GTDB taxonomy): Bacteria > Bacillota > Clostridia > Caldicoprobacterales > UBA3941 > JAAYGY01. Next base: position 5,875 of record JAAYGY010000020.1, on the reverse strand, counting down.
TTAAACGGTAAATTATTTAATATGAATTTATATGCTTATAATTATGCCAAATAACCTGAATAATTGTGTCGAATAATGTTTTTTTTTAACTTTGTTTGTTGTTTTCCACAAAAGTTATCAAAGTTGTGGCATAATATCACGAGTGGGGGTGAGGTAACTATGCAGACGCAGGAGCTGATGGAAGAGCTTGAGAAAAAGCGGGAACTCCTGTCAAAAACTATTTATAAAAATGGACTCGAGTTAAATAACCAGGAGGTTCTCGCTTGTAGCCAGGAACTGGACAAGCTCGTCGCAGAATATTTGCGTTTACTGTCATTAAAGATGGTAGCAAAAAAGAGGTTTAATCCTGTTATATAGGATAAAACCTCTTTTTTAATTCCGGATATTCTTCATAGTCTCCGGTTATAATTTCATGTTCTATAACCTGCCATCCCTTACCCTGTTTTTTCATGTTTATTACCATATAAATATTTTCATCCCCTGACTGGAGTTGAATATACATGGTCACGGTTCCATCATCATTTTCATAAATATTTTCGCTTAAAAAGGCCGAGTATTTCTGGTAATCAATGCCCTTATCCTCTAAATAGGCAAAGCCCTCATCCCTAAGGTACTGTTCCACCACCAGTGGTGCCTGATAGGATATGGTAAATCTGTAAGTGCCAATAATAAGGGCAATTACTGCTATACAGGCAATAAGGCTAACTGCCAGAGAATAGTATATATTTTTGGCCTTTTTATCTTTCCTAAGCTTAATTACAGACCTTACCCCATGGGACAGCAGGGGAAACAATACTAATACAGCTATACCTACAAATACAATTTTGGTATCTTTCATTTATCCCTATCCTCCTTACAGAACCTTGCCCAAAAATTCTCTGGTTCTCTCTTTTCGGGGGTTTGTAAATATTTGTTCAGGAGGCCCTTCTTCGAATATAATCCCCTCGTCCATAAACATTATCCGATCTCCTACCTCCCTGGCAAAGCCCATCTCATGGGTTACCACTACCATGGTCATACCTTCGTTGGCCAGCTGTTTCATAACATTTAAAACCTCGCCAACCATCTCGGGGTCCAGTGCAGAGGTAGGCTCATCAAAGAGCATAATTTCAGGATCCATAGCCAGGGCTCTGGCAATGGCCACCCTCTGCTTTTGGCCGCCGGAAAGGTGGTTGGGATATACATCATCCTTGTCAGGCAGGCCTACCTTGCGAAGAAGTTCTATTGCCTTTTCTTCTGCCTGGCTTTTTGTCATGCCCTTTAGCTTAACAGGCCCCAGGGTTATATTCTCCATCACCGTCATATGGGGGAATAGATTGAACTGCTGAAAAACCATCCCCACCTTTTGCCGGAGGCGGTTGATATCTTTTTTATGTTCCATCAAGGGAACCCCATCTATATATATCTCACCAGAATCCGGTTCCTCTAAAAGGTTTAAACAGCGAAGAAAGGTACTCTTGCCTGAACCACTGGCTCCGATAACGCAAACCACTTCCTGTTTTTCTATCTTTGTATTTACTCCCTTGAGCACCTTAAGATCCCCAAAGGATTTATGCAAGTTTACAACCTCAATCACTCTCGCGCAGCCTCCTCTCCAGTTTACCCAGCATCCAGCTTAAGATAGTGGTTATATAAAGGTATATAGCTGCTACTAAAATAAAGGGGGTATATGCATCAAAGGTTCTTCCCCTTACTATATTTCCTGCACGGGTCAGATCGTCCAGGGCTATATAGCCTGCTATAGCTGTTTCCTTTAAGAGTACTATAAACTCATTGACCAGTGCCGGCAAAATATTCTTTACAGCCTGAGGGATAATTATATAGGCCATGGACTGTGAATAGGAAAAGCCCAGGGATCTTGCAGCCTCCATCTGCCCCTTATCTACAGCCATTATTCCTGCCCTTATTAGCTCACATACATATGCACCGCTGTTTAGACCGAAAGCTATGGATGCCACTACTATTTTGGGAAGGCTGCTGCTTCCTAAAATGGCATAGTATATAAGCACCAGTTGTACTACCACCGGGGTACCACGTATTACGTCCACGTATAAGGTGGCAAACTTTTCTAGAAACTTTATCCTGCCCAGCTTGGCAAGGGCTAAAACCAGGCCTATTATGGTGCCTAAAATGGCGGAATAAAAGGTAAGCTGCAGGGAAATACCCAGTCCCTGTACAAACTGTAAGTACCGCTGCTCCCTTATTAAGTTATAGTATATAGCATCAGATAATACCTTATAAATTGAGTTCATACACTAAACTCCTTCTAAATTCTTTCAGTAAACTCATTCAAAATTTTTCAGTTTATCTTTCTCATTATACTGTATAGCGTATAAATATACAAGTATTTTATTTTATCAAATAAAAAGCCGGTACTGGTAATTATAATAACCAACACCGGCTAAGACTTAGATCTGTTTATTATTCACCAATGGAAAACTTACTAACTAGTTCGTCGATCTCTCCGCTGTCCTTCATTTCCTTTAGAACTTCATTTATAACCTGTTGCAGGTCAGCATCCTCTTTGCGGACTGCTATGGCATACTCCTCGTCTGCAGATGGTTTTTCATCCAGTACAGCAAGTCCTGGGTTGCTTTCCATCAGCATTTGTGCGGGAAGGTTGTCAATTATGACTGCATCAATCTTCCCATTTTTCAGATCCAAAGCTGCATCAATACCACTGTTATAACGAACTACCTCTGCACCTGGGATATCAGATGCTACAAAATCTCCAGTAGTACCGTTTTGAACGCCGATTTTCTTGCCTTCCAAATCGGCTACAGCCTTGATATCCTCATTGCCTTCCTGTACCATTACAGCCTGCACGGCCTTGAAATAGGTATCTGTAAAAAGAACTTGCTTCTCCCTGTCTGGCTCAATGGTAAAGCCTGCTGCAATAAAGTCAATCTTGCCAGACTGTAGGGCTGTAATCAAAGCATCAAACTCCATATCCTCTACTACCAGTTCTACACCTAGCTTTTCGGCGATTTTTGCTGCTATTTCAGCATCTATACCAATTACCTGATCCCCTTCACGCATTTCAAAGGGTGGGAACTCAGCATTTGTACCCCATACAACCTTCTTGGTATCCTTGATCTTTTTCATGGTGTCACTTTCAGCACTGTCCTGATCAGCTGTATCTTCCTCTTGTGCGGCGTCTTGCTCATTGTCCTGACTGTCCTGACTGTTGTCTTCTGTATCAGCTGTATCAGCTGTATTGCTGTCGTTTTGTACATTGGTATGATCATTGGTGCTGGAATTATTCTTATCCCCAGCAGAACATCCTACAACGGATAGGGTAAACACTAATATCATTAAAACTGCCATAACTTTTATAATGTTTTTCATATCAATAACTCCTCTTCATATAAAATTTATCATGATCATATTATAACGGGTTGATCCTGTATAATCAATGTATAATTATTGTATATTTATAAGTATAATTGTAATTATACTCTGTTTATCTCTTTATCTCTCTTGTTTTCTCACTATCTTATAAATACTAGTAAATATTTATGCATTACGCACTGTAAATATTCACATATGGTAAAACCTTCCGTATTTTTTGACAATTTATTCAATTTTTTTCTAACCTATTTATCTACAATTGTGGATATGTGGACACTTTGACTGTGGACAATGTGGATAACCCTGTGTATAACTCATACTTAAGGCCTTTTTGGCTGTGGAAAACCTAATTTTCTCTTTGGATTATTCAATAATTGAACAAAATATCAGACAAAACTCGACAATTGCACAAGACACAAAAAAACCCCGAAACTTACTCCGGGGTTTGTGACCAATTTTTACCTATGGTTTTGGTAGCAATCGCTGCAATAGATTGGTCTGTCGTTTCTGGGAACAAAGGGTACCTGAGTCTGGGCGCCGCAATCTGCACATACTGCATCATGCATTTCGCGTCTGCTATTACCATTTCTTCTGTTGGCCTTTCTGGCATCCCGACATGGTTTGCATCGAGCAGGCTCGTTTTCAAAGCCCCTTTCTGCATAGAACTCTTGCTCCCCTGCGGTAAAGACGAACTCTTGACCGCAATCTTTGCACACTAAAGTTTTGTCCTGGTACATGGATATAATTCTCCTCACTATAAATGAATTTCATGTTTAAACCCAGCTGACCTGGTCTTTGACCCCACACTCGCTGACTGGAAGGTTCGCTCAAGGTTTACGCCTCCCACTACTACTTCTCTCTACAATAGCATAACAAAAAGTATCAAAACGACTAGGAATTATATCCATGTACGTCTTAAAACTCTCCAATATATGCTATTGTAGGTCAGACTTACATCTAAGCCGCACCATGATCCCCAGTCTTTGACTGGGTTACGTGGATCGTTTCGCCTGCGACTGGCATCGATTTTCAACCACAGACCTAAGTTTAAACATGCTTATATTATATATCCCGTACCAAAAAATTGCAACCTTTTTATTTTATTCAAACTATTATTTTTTCGAAAGAAAAATCATAGTGAGAAAATTATGTATAATTGATTTTGACGAGAAAACAAAACATATGATATAATTACTATTTAGCATATCCCTTGAATCATCGTAAACAACTTCGTACCTCAAATGGCTTGTAAATACTTATAATTTAGGAGGCAGGATAAGTTTATGTATAGTGTAGCACTTGATATAAATTATCCTGAAGAAGTCAATGATCATAAAGAACATGAGTTTTATTTTTCTCACTCTGTATTTGAAGATTTAATACCCCTTTATTGCGGATTTCAAAAATGTAAACCCGGTCATAGATATGGACCTGCTATGAGAGATCACTTTTATTACCATTATATAATATCAGGCTGCGGTTCAATCAAAATTGACGATACTCTATTTCAAGCTGAAGCTGGCCAGGGATTTCTAATTTTCCCAAACAAAGTTGCCGACTACCAAGCAGATGATACAACGCCATGGAAATATATGTGGATAGCTTTTGATGGCATAAAGGCCACACAAATGTTATATAATATTTGTGCATCTCCTGAAATCCCTATTATTCAGCATAATGAACCCATGATAATCTATAATCTAATGAATAGTATCATTAATTGTGCCCAAGAACAATCAGTCAACTCTTATTTACGTACCACTGGATATCTATTTTTACTGTTGTCCCAAATTTGTAATGATAATTATACTATATTTAAGTCTCAGACTGACATTGACAACTCAAAAACTGAAAATTATTTAAATGAAGCTGTACATTACATAAAAAAGAATTATAATAAAAATATTACGGTTTCATCTATAGCTAAATATGTTGGTCTGGATATAAGCTATTTGGGTCGCATTTTTAAAGAGCATTACGGCATTACCCCTGTAGAGTTTTTACAAGAGTATCGTATTAACATGGCATACTATTTGCTTCGATGTACCAATTTACCTATAAAAAAGATATCCTCTATGGTAGGGTATAATGATCAGTTATATTTTTCAAAGCGATTTAAAAGCTATTATTCTATTACACCTACCGAAGCAAGAAAGAGGCTTAATAAAGATAAGCGTTAATATATTGTCTTTGGAGAAAACAGATAAGCAAGATAAGAATAAAAAATAAGAATCCTGCTATTGATTATAATAAATAGCAGGATTCTCTGCATAACAGGATAATATTAAATTTAACCTGGATTACCTTTAATATATCCATATATCCATTTGCATACCATTTATATTGTTTGATTTATCAGTCTGATACTGACGCACATACTTCTGTCCCGGGACTTAATTTACATTCAATGAAACTAAATAATTGATTGTTGGGACCTTGCTCATACTCAGCTGCCATAGGCTTGCCATCCAAATATATAGTTTCCACTTTACCCCTGAAACGTGCTTTCCAGATAATTTCCCTA
>JAAYGY010000019.1 GCA_012735575.1 Clostridiales bacterium | reverse complement strand
GAGGATTAAAAACTAATGAAACCAAGCAATTAATGTTCTATTCTCCTGATAAATTTAATCCATTTTACACTGAGGTATATCAGGGTATGGAAGATTATGCTATGGAGCAGGGTTATACCATAGTGGTCAGCAGGCATTTTTGTGATGAAGTTGTTCGACAGAGGCGATTTGATGGCCTGATTATGTCAGAAATTACAAACGATAATCAGGATAAAATCACAAATCTGGGAATACCAGTGGTAGCAACAGACTATAATCATTCAAGACTAAGCATCCCTTCTGTAGGTATTGATATGAGGGAAGGTGCCCGGAAAGCTGTGTCCTATCTTATAAACTGCGGTCATACAAATATTGCATATGTGACAGATTCAGATAGCTTTAGTGATCAACGCTTTTTGGGGTATGTTGATGAACTGCGAAATAATGGTATAGAATATGACAGGGAAAAGGTTAAAATACAACTTGAAGAGGATAACATGTATGAGAAGGGCTACAATGCTGGAGTAAATATATTAAAGGGAAATAAAGATATAACTGCTGTTTTTACCTTTAATGACGCTATAGCTATTGGTCTTATGGCTGCAATCAATGAAGGAGGCCTTAGAATACCTGAAGATATATCTGTTGTTGGATTTGACAATATTTTAGCATCCCGCTATACTATTCCACCTTTGACCACTATTCATGTGCCAAAATATGAGCAGGGACGAGAATGTGCAAAGATGTTGATTAATATGATCCAGGGTAAGAATGAAAGTGAAGTTATGCTTCATACCCATCTAATAGAACGTTCCAGTGTCCGAAATATATGAAGAAATTATATGAAATATGAATAAGATAGTAATAGCAAGGAAATCCCTCACATATGTCTGACATATCTAGAATATAATGACATTAATGTATATTTAGAATATTGACAAGGATAACCAGGAACAATTATATTATACCTATATCAAGAGGTTGTTAAAAGCAGTTGCATATATTGCTTGTATACACCTGTGTATTTTTAACAGTAGTAAATACATTTCCAATGACAGCTTTTAAGAAAGATCAGCATGTGCTTGCATCCTCGGCATTTTAATATGTGCAATGTGGCCTCGAGAACACATGTCGTAAAGAGACTTCTAAGACGGTCATTTTAATCATTAAGATCCATTAAGTAATAATTATCGCTTGGCGATAATATTAATAAAAAGTTAAGGAGTGGAAAAAATGATCAAACGGTTATTGTCTCTTTTTCTAGTTATAGCTGTTGCAGCAACCCTTTTTGCAGCATGCGGCAACGGCAACTCATCGTCTGACGAGGCTGAAGCGTTTAAGGAAAACAAAGATATTAAAGCTAAGATTGTTGTTGGTGGATGGCCCGCTGGGGATGAGGCTTTCAAAGCTATTCTGCCCGGGTTCAATGAAGAATATCCAAATATTGAAGTAGAGCTTAATTTTATGCAGACTGCTGATCACCATCAACAATTGTCCACAGCTATTGCAGCTGGATCTGGTGCTCCTGATGTAGCTATGCTGGAGCAGGCATGGGTAGGGCGATATAAAGACGCAGGCGGTTTTGAAAATCTTTTAGAAGCTCCCTACAATGCTGGAAGCATGAAGGAGGATTTTGTCGAATACAAGTGGAATCTAGCCTTATCGGTAGATGGTAAAAAGTTGGTAGGTTTAGTATGGGATATAGGACCTGCAACTTTATTCTATCGCCGGGATGTTTTCCAGGATGCAGGACTTCCCAGTGAACCAGAAGAAGTAGAAAAACAACTGGCAACATGGGAAGGTGTATTAGAAGCAGCTGAGAAGGTCTATATACCAAACGAAAGGTGGTTGCTACCTACTGCTGTTTATTTGTACACATGGAACTACATGAATAGAGACTTTTTCAATGAAGATCTAGAGCTTGTACTGGATAAGCCAGGTAGCATAGAAGCCCTGGAAGCAGCTATTACAATGCGTAAAAATGGATGGGATGCCCAACTGCCAGACATGTGGACCAATGAGGCTCAAGCAGCATTGGCATCAGGCAGTGTTGCAATGGTTGCTGCAGGTTGCTGGTATGGTGGTTTCATAAAGAGCTGGATTGCTCCTGATACAGGCGGACTATGGGGAGTAGCACGGCTGCCTGGTGGTATAGCTGATTCTAACTGGGGAGGTTCTTACCTTGGAATTCCTTCTCAGAGTAAAAACAAAGAAGCTGCCTGGTACTTTATAAAGTATGCACTTGCTACCAAGGAAGCACAAAATGAGATGTTCAAAGCAGTTGACTATTTCCCTGGATACATTCCTGCATGGGATGATCCTATGTATGAAGAAGAAGATTCATTCTTTGGTGGACAAAAGACCAGAGCGCTGTGGGTTGATATATCTAAGAGTATACAACCTACTTTCTCAACACTTATGGATTCTACTGTAGAAGGTGTTCTACATAACACTGTAAATACAGGACTTAACGAAGGCAAATCGGCTCAAGAAATTATTGAAGCGGCTAAAGAAGCTATTATGAATGAAACAAGAGAAGACTATGAGAGATATATAGAGATACTTAAAGAAGCAGGGCTATGGGATAAATAGGGCGACAGTATTAGAAGACTAAACCTTAAGGCCAAAACGAGCAACCGCATCTGCGGTTGCCCGTTTGAGGCCAATGTAAATTGGATTGGGTTAACAAACATGAAGGTAGGTGTTACGGATGATACAAAGCAAACCCAATACATTAAATACTGGTCCAAGAACCAGGAGTCAACGAAGCTATTTATGGAATGAGATCAAAAGGAACAAAGTAGCTTATGTATATATAGCTCCTTTTTATATTCTTTTTATAATTTTTGGGCTTTTTCCTATTGTTGCCGGATTTTTTATCAGCTTTTTTAACTGGGACGGCGTAAGTGCCATGAAGTTTATTGGAATACGTAATTATGTCAGACTGCTGACTGATTCTTTGTTTTGGAAGGCACTTTATAATACAATTTATATAGGTATATTCTCTCACATATTTATTCTTTTTGGAGGCCTGGTCCTCGCCTATATATTAAATTCAAAACTAGTAAAATACCCCAACATTTTTAAAACCATATATTTTCTTCCCATGATAACAAGTGCTGTGGCTGCATCTATTGTTTTTCAAGCCCTTTTTGGCTTAAATGCAGGATTAATCAACTTCATGCTTCAAACTGTTGGTTTTGAAAAAATAGACTGGTGGGGCGGCACTGGTCAATATGTCAAAATAGCAATAATAATAATGTTTTCGTGGAAATGGGTAGGCTGGAACATGGTTATTTATCTTTCCGGCATGCAGGGAATTAGCGAAGATATATATGAGGCAGCAATTATAGATGGCGCAAGCCATACGCAGATATTTTTCAGGATTACAATCCCTTTATTAAAACCCGTTATTCTATTTACATTGATACAGTCCACTATAGGTACGATAAATCTTTTTACAGAGCCTTTTGTATTGACAGGCTTAAAGGGAGGCACAGCAAACCAGGGTCTTACTGTTATGATGTATTTGTTGGATAGAGCACCATATGGAAACAATCTTTATGGATATGCGTCTGCCTGTGCTTATGTTCTGTGTGCCATAATTATGATGGTTTCTCTCATAAACATGAAATCCTTTGGTGAGAAAGAATAGATGGAAGGGGGTTTACTGAATGTCAACATCAACAGTTTTTATTATCTCAGTAGTGGCTATAATAATATTACTCTATCTTTTTTCCCGGGTTGCTGAAATTGGAAAGAAGATAAGCCTGTATATCATTTTGTTGCTTGTGGCAGCATTTATGATCATTCCATTTTATTGGATGTTTGTACTGTCAACTCATCCTACCAATGCTATATTTAAATATCCACCTCCCTTCTTTTTCGGAAATAACTTTTCAGCAAACTTTAAAAGTATGATGGAATCTGTAAATATCGTTAGAAGTTTTCTAAACAGTCTTTTAATATCGGGATCCCATACAGCTTTAGTATTATTCTTCTGCTCCATAGGAGGATATGCCTTTGCCATGTATAGGTTTCCCGGACGTGATCAGTTATTTGTAATTCTTCTAGCTACCATGATGATACCTTGGACAGCAGGAATTATTCCATGGTTTTTCATGATGTCTAGATTTGGATGGATAAACAATCCTTTGGCATTGATTATTCCCGGTAGTGCAAATGCCTTTGGGATATTCTGGATGAGGCAATATTGCATCAACAATGTTCCTTCTTCTCTTATCGATGCAGCAAATATTGAAGGCTGTAGTGAATGGTTGATATTCTTCAGGGTTATTGCACCAATATTAAAACCTGCCTTTGCAGCACTGGGCATTATGACCTTTGTAAACACCTGGAACGATTTTATGCAGCCTATGTTAATACTTAGGGAAAACCATCTTCATACACTTCCTCTTATGCTAAAATATATGCTGGGTGATCCAACACGTGGTACCGATATGGGTGCCATGATGCTTGCCAATACTCTTGCAGTATTACCCATTCTTATAGCATTTTTGACAGCTTCAAAATATTTTATGTCCGGACTTACTGCCGGAGCTATTAAGGAGTGATTATAATGAAAGTACGTTTTGGTGTAGACTATTATCCTGAACACTGGCCCCGTGAGCGTTGGGAAACCGATGCTAAACTTATGAAGGAAATGGGCATAGACCTTGTGCGCATGGCGGAGTTTTCATGGGCAAAGATGGAACCCTCATTGGGTAATTTCCAGTTTG
>JAAYGY010000005.1 GCA_012735575.1 Clostridiales bacterium | reverse complement strand
GATATGAAGAAAAAGGAAGATATTATCCAGGATATAAAGAAATGATAGAGGAACTTACGACAACCTATCCTCTTGCTCAACCTATTGTAGGAGAAGAAGCACAAAAAGGTTTTATAAAACAGTTTGGAGCAATTTTAAGGTTAAAAAATATATTAACTTCTTTTGATGATTTTGAAGGCAATGAGATTTTAACAAATCGAGATTTTCAAGACTATCAAAGTATTTATCTTGATTTATATCAAGATTATAGGAGGCATAAGGAAGCGGATAGACAGGATGTAACCGATGATATTATATTTGAGATAGAGTTAGTTAAGGAAATTGAGGTAAATATAGATTATATATTAATGATGGTAGAAAAGTATCGAGAGTCTAATTGCAAAGATAAGAGCATCCTTGTTGACATTGATAAAGCCATTAGTTCTAGTATGCAACTTAGAAACAAGAAAGAGCTTATTGAAGAATTTATTAAGAGGATAAACGTCGATACAGATGTAGAAGAAGGCTGGAAAATCTTAGTTGATACCCAAAAAGAAGCTGAGTTAGAAAAAATAATAAAAGAAGAAAGGCTAAAACCAGAGGAAACAAAAACGTTTATTGACAATTCATTTAGAGATGGTGTGTTGAAAACAACTGGAATGGATATAGATAGAATATTACCCCCAATGTCTCGTTTTGCAGGTGGCGGGAGGAGAATTGCCAAGAAACAAAATGTTGTTCAAAGATTAATAATGTTTTTTGAAAAGTACTTTGACTTAGTATAAGTTGTTGAATTCACCTGTTTTTTAACATATAATGTAACTATATATATTAATAATGTATTATTGCTTTTTAATAAATTTTTAGTAAGTAGTGATATTGTTAGATATGAATAAAGCAGAACTTAAAAAGTTAATTATTACTTCATTGGAGGAGCAAGGTTTTATTGTTAATAATGATCGGATAGAACTTCCTCCCAACTTAGAAAAAAACCAAATAAGAAAATTGCATGAAGCTGCTGTACGTCATAAGAGAGAAAGTGCTAATATTCGCCTGATAAAAAAAGAAGAGGATTTAATCCGTTATATAGCAAACGGTAATGAGATAAATCCAGAAAAAATTAATCCATCATTAGTTAAGGTCACTTCAGGCACAATAGAGGAATTGCTTTTCCGGTATGCTAGCTTGCACTGGAGCATACCTGTTTCTTCTGGTTATGGCAGACGACTTCGTTTTATCGTGATGGACTCATATCATGAGAAACTTATAGGTCTAATAGGTTTGGGCGATCCGGTCTACAGCTTGAAGGCAAGGGATACATGGATAGGCTGGAACAACGAGGAAAAAAAACAAAGGCTAAGATATGTGATGGATGCCTTTGTTTTGGGTGCCGTACCTCCCTATTCATATTTATTATGTGGTAAACTTGTTGCAATGCTGGCTGCAAGCAATGAGGTACGTGAGATGTTCAGAGAGCAATACGGTGGCAAGCAGTCTGTTATTCAAAATAGGACTCATGATGGATCTCTGGCTATGCTGACGACTACTTCTGCCTTGGGAAGGTCATCAATTTATAATCGATTGAAATACAATAATCGTCACCTTTATCATAAAGTAGGTTTTACCAAAGGATTTGGAGAGTTTCATTTTTCTAACGAATTATACGATGAGATCTATGCATTCGTTAGCAAAGCATGCAAACCTACTTCTAAACATCATTTATGGGGAGAAGGATTTCGCAACCGAAGAGAAATTGTTGGTAAATGTTTGAAAGCTTTAGGACTATCAGCAAATTGGTTAAATCATGGCATTCAAAGAGAAATCTATGTTGTCCCACTTGCTAAAAACACAAGGAACTTTCTAAAAGGCTATGATACTCGCTTGAATGAATTTGATCAGTCTGTTGATGATTTGTTTGATTTTTTTAGAGAACGATGGCTGTTTCCTAGGGCAATAAGGGATAAGCGTTATATGAGTTTTAATTCAGAAACATATATGCTATGGAGGTAAGGTGGGTGGCATAATGGACAGAGAAAAGCATTTATTCGCGGATTTACCTGCTGCACTGGTTGAGAAATTGCTGAGTGAGGCCTCAGTTGCGGGTATGAGTATGTTGGAAACCTTTAAGAAGTTTAAAGAAAATCGAGAGCAACAGCGCAAAGTATTAATAGATAAAGGGTTGATCATCCATGAATCCGATTTAGGTTATCCACCACTCCCAACAACTTGCGGCGTAGATGGTTCTTATGCTATTGAAAGGCTGCTGACAGTGGACTTTGTAGCATCTGCTGCAGTAGCCATTGAAGGTCTTACACCTCCGTCTGAAAAGCGTTATTGGGAACAGCCCAATCATTCAGTATATATATCAACTGAAGTACATAACCCCGACACAGCAACCGTATTGCGGGCTGTGATGCTTGGCAGGGAACTGCAGCTGGCAATTAAAGCACCCCATGATATTGTTATGCTGGATGGTACACTGACTCTTCCTATCATATATTTCAATCAAGCTTTAAACAAAGCCCCTGAAACTTTGGAACTTAAATGTTCTCATGAATTTTTGAATAATTCCTTAGAATATCTTGAATCATACCTTTATATTTTATCAGGTTCTCGTTCGGACAAGCACTATGTAGGTATACCCAAATATTCCACTAGGAGAGAAATCGGCAAACTGATGGAATGGGAAATGGAGCAGGATGATAGGGGTTTGTTGACTGTTATTTTAAAGCCAGGGGAGCTAACTAAACCAGTTCCATTAGACAAACCAGATCAATCTTGGCATTTAAATACAAAAGGAATTCTAGATGGAAAGCATGATGCATCTATTGTTGGCAAACAAATAATTGATACGCTGTATCAGGTATATGTATGTCACTATAAACCACATGGCTGGTTACCTGCAATTCGTTTAGAATTTGCCGAAAGTGTTGCTAAAAATAGATATAGGCTGGCAACATTGATACAAGGGATAAAACATCAATGCGCTACTGCATCAATGCTGGAGCCATATCCTATATATCTAGCAGATCGTATGGTTAAAGCATTATCAAGTTCATTACCAACTTTTCGGCAGATTACAACACAATATATTTCTGAAAAATATGATGGGGATATAGGAGAAGTTTTTTTTGCTATGCATAGTTACCGTAGTGAAACGGGGGGATAATAGTGGCACAGGAAAATACGAGTATAGAAAAACTTGTCGGTCAAACAGAAAGATTGGGTGTTATAGGATCGCCATCTTCAACATCACAGTTGGCCATGGATATTCTTGGAGTCGCTGCTGGCAGAAAACTGGTGGGAGAATTGGCTTTATTTGGTTTTTTGCAAGATAATTATTATAATTATGCTATTGGTCAAGTAACAGAGGTGGAACTGCGAAACATATGGCATGAAGATCCAACTATGAGGAGTTTAATACGCCAAAGAGGAAGAGTGGATGCAGTAAGCGAGAGGCAAGATACTCACCAAGGTAAAATGATTGTAAGTGCAGTGTTTCAAAAGGCGGGAAATGGAAATTATGAGCCAAGCATATTGGGTACAGTACCTTGTACGGGAACACCTATTCATGTTGTAACTGACCGAGTATTGGAAGAGATTTTACAACCATATAAAAATCAAATATTTTATTTAGGTCATGTTTACGGGTCAAAGCCAAAACTTCCTTTATGGTTTAAACACTTTGATAAAGGACATGATGGTGCAGGTGAGGCATATCATATAGGGATATTCGGTAAAACAGGTTCTGGTAAATCAGTTTTAGCGAAAATGGTGCTTTTAGCATATTCCAGGTATCCTAAAATGGCACTTTTGGTAATTGATCCTCAAGGTGAATTTGCTAAAGATATCCAAGGACAGCCAACAGGAGAATTTCAGCTTCCTTTAGCCAATATACTTGAACAACAGGGCAAAAAAACAGCAGTTTTATCTGTGAGGAATTTGGTTCTTGATACTTGGGAACTCTTTGAGCAAATACTATATGAATCACCCTTCTTTGAGAGGCTAAGCATTCCAAAAGGTGATAACAGGGAAATAGCTTGTAATATATTGGTAGAAAAGTTGACGAAGGCAAAGATAAAACTTGCAGATTTATATGAATCTAAGTCATTTGAAAAAGCCTGGTCTATTTTATCAGATGACAAGGTACAAAGGGTGATTTATAAAAGCGCCAATGCCCGCGACCGCTTTGTTTCAATGCTGGAACAAGCTGACAAGGCAGAGTTTTATAAGGAGTATTGGACACCGGTAACTGAGCTTTTTAGGAATAACAGAAATGGCGCACGTACTATAAACAGAGCTTTAGGATGGCTTTTGCAACATGGAAAAGAAGAAGATTCTAAGGAAACAAGACCTGTGTTAATTATTGACTTATCCCGCGAAAAAGCAAAGGGGATGTTCTGGAATGATAGAATACAATCCCTTGTCATAAAGCGTTTATTGGATGCCTTAAACACTATGGCAGAGTATTATTATCTTCAGGGTCAGAATCTGAATTCTTTAGTAATAATTGATGAAGCGCATCGTTTAGCTCCCAGAGATTTACCGAAGGATGATGATGCTGCTAGAGGGGTACGCGCTGTTCTAATAGATGCAGCAAGAACAACAAGGAAATACGGACTAGGTTGGCTTTTTATTAGTCAGACTCTATCAAGCCTGGATATTGAGATTATACAACAAATGAGGATTTTTTTCTTTGGATTTGGTTTAGGATTGGGACAGGAATATCAAGCTTTGAGACAACTGGTAGGATCTTCGGGAAATGCTCTCAATCTTTACCAGTTGTTCAGAGATCCCCATTCTGCCTTTGATATATCAAACAGGCAGTATTCATTCATGACCATAGGTCCAGTTAGTCCCTTATCTTTTGCTGGAACTCCGCTGTTTTTCAATGCCTTTAATACTGTTGATGCTTTCTTAGAGGCTAATAACTTTGTAAAAAACTCTTAAGATATGAGATAATTATTAGAGATTATATGGGGGCACTGATATGAACACATCAAAAATATTACTTAGCCTTTATCTGATTCTTGCGGTAATATTAGCCCAGTTTTTTGTTGCCTATTTTTTTTCAAAGGGAAAAACAAGCTATCGTAAGGCATTCTCTGCCTTGGTGCTCTGTATTAGTATTTATTTATTTGGTTATTTAATGATTATTAATACTAATAATCTGCAAGAGATGATTTTTTGGAATCAGATTCAATATTTTGGATTACCCTTTATTTCTGTATTATGGCTATTGGTGGCTCTACTTTATACAAAAACAATCTATTCATTAAAAACTAGAACGGCATTCTTGCTTTTTTCTGTACCTGTAATAACCTTTTTTGTACGACTGACCAATTTATGGCATCATCTTTTCTATACAGAATGGGAAATGAGGCAGACCTTTGGCTATTATTCCCTATATATGGAAAGAGGTCTTTGGTACTATGTTAACATCTCTTATACCATACTATGCTTGCTACTAACGGTTATAATTTACCTTGTAGGATACCTGAAGAACAAAGCAGGCTATACCAAGCCCCATTTTTTGGTTTTCTTCTTTGCTTCTATATTACCTCTCATTAGTATAGTCCTGATCATTTTCGCTTTTAAAGAGTGGGCTATTGACTATTCTGCTTTAATAATGCCCCTTTCTCTACTAATTATTAGCTATGGCATTTTGAAATACGATTTTTTGGAAATTAGAACTTTGGCACGAGAGATGATATTTGAGAACAACTTTGCAGGTATGCTGGTATATGGTCCGGGAAACAGGATAATTGACTACAATAAGGCTGCTGAGAAGTTCTTTAAAACTATAAACATTTCTTTGAATAATCATCCCATAGAGGATATTCTTGCCCGGGATCCAAATTTGTTGGAGATTTTTGAAAGTGACAGAAGCTGTGATTTTTCCTTAATGATAGATGGGGAAGAACGGTTTTTTGAGATTGACGTGGTGCCATTGGGGGATTCCCATGATGGAAATAAGAGAATGCTTAAATAAATCTATCCGTGATGTGACAGAAGAAAGAAGAATTCAGGAGAAACTAAAATTTTTGGCCACCACGGATTCTTTAAGCGGTCTCTATAACCGGGCGGAATTTATGAACCAGGCTCGAAGAGCCTTTGCTTGGGCCAGGAGCAATAATGAGGAGCTATCATTGTTGATTATGGATCTGGATCATTTCAAAAATATAAATGATACCTTTGGACATGGGGCAGGAGATGAAATTATTCGTGAAGTTGGACGTATTATAACCACCAGTTTCAGAAAAACAGATATTGCAGGACGGTTAGGAGGAGAAGAATTTGCTGTAGTTTTAAAGAACGCATCCTTGGAAGATGCAATGATGGTGGCAGAGAAGTTCCGTGAGATCGTAGCCAGGAAAGAAGTGATTTACGAGGATCAGAAAATTAGTTTTACCATAAGCATTGGAGTGGCGTCAATAAATGGTAATACTGAGAATATAAGCGATATTGAGGATGTTTTAAAAATGGCAGATGATGCCTTGTATAAGGCAAAAGCAAAGGGGCGTAATTGTATTTCAACTTAAATATACATAGATAATTAAAACCGCTCATATGACGATTCTATGAGCGGTTTTTTTGCAGCAAAACTATGTTTTACATCATTATCATATTACTTGTATTTTGGTAACCAGGATCCATGAGCTTCAATTAAGTCGTCTACCATATTGACAATATCATCGATGCTCAACTCTGAACTGGTATGAGGATCAAGCATGGCAGCATGGTAAATGTGTTCTTTCTTTTGTGTTACAGCGGCTTCAATTGTAAGCAGATGTACATTTACGTTTGTCATGTTCATTGCAGCCAATTGTACTGGTAATCTGCCAACATAGCAGGGGTTAATACCCATACCGTCAACCATGCATGGAACTTCAACACAAGCCTCTTGTGGTAAGTTTTCGATTAATCCGCCTGTGTTCAATACATTACCACCTATTTTGTATGGTTTGTTTGTTACTATTGCGTCTATTATATAAGAGGCATATTCAGGTGTACGTTTATGGGTTAATGTTGGATCCTCAACAAGTTTATTTCTTAGTTTTTCCCATTCTTTTATCTGATGAACACAACGTCTTGGATATTCATCTAATGGGATATTGAATTTTTCAATTAATTCAGGATACTTGCTTTTAATGAAGAAAGGATTATACTCGGCATTGTGTTCACTGGATTCTGTACAATAGTAGCCAAGCCGTTTTATATACTCAAATCTTACCATATCATAGTGTTTTTCTTTTTCGTTCTTTTCAATGGCCCTTCTCCTGATTTCAGGATATAAGTCATTACCATCCTTATCGTAAATTTCAAGAAGCCACGCCATGTGGTTAATTCCAGCTATAAGCTCTCTACGGCCTTCAATCTTATCTTCCATTCCTAGTGATTTTAATAGATAATAGGAACAAACCTGTACGCTGTGACATAAACCAACTGTTTTAATGGGGGTATACCTTTGCATATAGCCTGTTAATATGGACATTGGATTTGTGTAGTTTAAGAAATATGCATTAGGACAAACTTCTTCCATATCACGGGCAAAATCCTCTAAAACAGGGATTGTTCTAAGGGCCCTCATAATGCCGCCGATACCAAGGGTATCGCCTATAGTTTGTTGAAGTCCGTATTTTTTGGGTATTTCGAAATCAGTAATTGTACATGGATCATACCCACCTACCTGAATTGCGTTAATAACAAAATCTGCATCCCTTAGTGCGTCTTTACGCTGTTCCTCTCCCAGATAGGTTTTAATGGTTGCACGATCATCGTTTATATTCCGATTTATAGCTCTGAGCATTAATTCGGAATCTTTTAGGCGCTCTGGGTCAATGTCATAAAGACGTATTTCACAATCTTTTAATGAATCGACACATAAACAATCGCCAAGTACATTTTTTGCAAAAACAGTACTTCCAGCACCCATAAATGCTATTTTGACCATAATATCAACCTCCTTATATAATATAATACTTTATTTATAAGTAGTTTTAAATGGAATTTTGTCTTTTTTATATGTTATAATGTCAACTCAGCAATATCATCATGATTTTATATAACACGTCTAGGTATTTACATGAAGCATGGTTCAGGTATTGCAAATTGTCTGGTATTGACTTAGATAGCATTTATGCATACAATAAGGGCAAATATTATAGTTTAGCTTAATAGGGGGGCTGGCTATGATTAACAATAATTTTACCAGGTATAGTTCTAGAGAGGGATTAATTGTTGAAAAATGGGTAAATAATACATATTGGTTGAGGCACAGAGTAGAAAAATATGAGCCTAATAATACTGGTTTTCATGATTATAAGGTACGGCTAATAAGTGGTGAAGAATTCATTGTAGAAGTAAAAGAAGAGGAATACTATTGGTACAACAAAACCGGCAATATAGGCTTAGATTTTATTTCAGTTTTCTATTTTACTGATAAAGCAAGGGAATTACATTGGAAGCAAGCTATGAAATATTGGGTTCCTTCAAATAGAATAGATAACTTTTTAAAAAATGATATCATAGTTTCCAAGTGGGGCAAACTGAAGACCTGTGATGCCCATGTTCAGCTTTTTTATGTTGAGAATGCTAATAAAACCATTTTATTGGAGGCTTATAATAATTTTAAATTACAGAACAAGGAGTTTATAAACTACCTAAAATCAAATTATAGATTGCGGATAAACAAAAAGTCTGACTACAATCTAGGGGACTATTGGGAATCTGCTGCTTTTTTTATCAAGCCAAGGGATAAAAGATTACGTGAATGCAAAATCAATTCCTTTAATGATTTATTAACTTGTATAAGACATTAATGAAATAAGAAATGCAATTCTACATGGCTTTCTTATAGAAATTTTTTTAAGGGAAGTGGGAATGTGATAGGAAGTAAAGAAAAGAAGTTTTTTGCTGCACTTCAAGATTTATTTATAGGGGTACAAACTGAAGGGGAATCAGGCTATACCAATTTGATGAATATTAAAAACAAATATTTCGAAGATATTAAAGGATATATTATTAAGGATATAGACAAGGCTTTAATGGAATTTCCTGAATTTAGAGAGGAACTATTTGATCATCTCTTTACTTTTTTCTCTAGATACTTCAATGAAAATGGCACACTATATTTTGCCAATACTCCATATCATCAAGAAGTCTATATGATGGAAGAAAAAGAAGCAAATATAATTGAAACTATTGATATAAAATACCCAAACAACAAGAACCATGTTTTCAAGGAGTTTATATTTAACAGAGTTTATACCGATAATGATGACGTTATGTTGTTTTGGAAAACTAATATGCTTTACTATGTTAAAACTGACAATATCTTCAAAAGCATTAAGGTGAAAATTGATGGTTTTAACTTCTTTGTTGATGCAAGCAAGATAGAGAATAAACAAAATAATGAGAAGAAAAAAATTATATTTAAACTAAAAGGAGTAAATAAGGCTGGAAATGATCAGACAATAGAATTAGAGGCAGTATATTCAGCACACGGAAGAATTACTAAAGAGGATGAAATAATAAAGGGGATCAAGAAAGCTGGTATTGATGGTGTTACTGATTCTATATTAAAGAAAGTATTTGCAGCCTTTAATAAGCAGTGTACTGTAGATTATTTTATTAATAAAAATGCTAAAGAATTTTTAGAGGAGCAATTAGACGTATTTATCTATCAGTACATGTTTAAAGATGAAAAGGATGAATTTAAATTTAGCCATGAGAGATTAAAACAAATTCAAGCAGTTAGAAGTGTTGCCTTAAAACTAATTTCCTTTATATCCCAGTTCGAAGATGAATTGGTTAAAATATGGAACAAACCTAAGTTTGCGAAAAATAGCAACTATGTTATAACATTGGACAAGTTGCCAGAAAAAATAATCGATATGATTATAGACCATAAAAGTTTAAAGTTTCAAATAGAAGAATGGGCTGCCTTAGGATTTATCCATAGTGATTTTATAAAAGAAGATATAAAAAATGAAAAATATAAATATTTGCCTCTAGATACAAAGTATTTTAAAGATATAGAGTTAAACATATTGGCTTTATTTGATGATTTAGATGAAACATTAGATGGATGGTTTATACATAGTGATAATTATCAGGCATTAAATGGGCTTAAGAATAAATTTAAGAATTCTATTGATCTTATTTATATAGATCCCCCATACAATACTGGTTCAGATGGTTTTTTGTATATGGACAAATTTAAACACTCCACCTGGTTAACAATGATGGAGAATAGGTTGGAATTATCAAAAGAAACCTTAAAAGATGATGGCATCATATTAACCAGTTTGGGTGACTTAGATCCACAGACTGGTGAAAGTTATAGATTACAAATGTTATTAAGCAATATATTCCCAGTAAGATTCGGTACATTGATCTGGAAAAAAAGAGGGGGAATAGGTAGTTTTTCTGAAAAATATTTAACTGAAAACCATGAATATATTTTTGTATATGGAAACAAAAATGGTTTTTTATATGAAAATATTGTAGATAGAGCCATGTTAAAGGAATATAAAGAAGAAGATAAAAAAGGGCCATATAAATGGAACAGTTTACTAGGTCCATCTCAGCAAACCAGGCAAAGAAGGCCCAATTTATATTATGGTCTTTTATATGATGTTGAAAATGATAAAATATTTGGTTTTCGCCATAACGAAGAAGAAATAATTTTCGACCATGACCATAGTGACGATTATGAAATTATAAAAACTCCAGGAAACAGTACCTGGCTCTTTGGAATGGATGCTTTTGAGAAGCATTATAAAAATGGTATTATTAAGGTTTTTAAGAAAAAGGATAAATATGAGGTAAATATAAAGAGATATTTATATAATGATGATGGCACCGTAAATGGAAAAATCCTTAAAAGCATTTTAACTGATAATAATGTTAAGATAGGCCTTAATTCCGAGGGAACCAGGTTAATCAAAGACATGTTTTATCCTGAAGATTATAGCGCTCTAAAACCTAAACCCTTATCGTTGTTAGAATTTTTAATAGAAAGAAGAGCTATAGGTAAAGGTGAAATAATACTGGATTTTTTTGCAGGTTCTGGAACAACGGCACATGCAGTGATAAATCTAAACCGGAAGGATAAGGGGAAAAGGAAATATCTTTGCGTAGAAATGGCTGATTATGCTATAAATATTTCTATTCCAAGAATAAAAAAGGCCATATTTAGTAGTGAATGGGAAAAAGGTAAACCTAAGAAAGAAGATGGTATATCACATTTTATGAAGTATTATGAATTAGAGCAGTACGAAGATACCTTATCTAAGAGTAAGTATAAAGATGAGGCTTATATGCTAACTAATATCAGAAATTCTCCTTATGAACAATATATATTCATGAGAGACGATAAACTTTCATATTGTATCGATACTAGCAAAATAGAAGACAAAGGGGAACTGGATATTAGTGATAATGATATATCCATCGATTTATCTAAGTTATATAACAATATAGATATAGCAGAGAGTTTATCTTTATCAGAGGGGAAAAGGATAAGGACTATTAAGGGTGGAGAAGTCTTGTTTTCTGATGGTACAAAAGAAAGCATTGACAAGGTTAACTACAATAGTGTTAAACCTTTTATATGGTGGTGATAACTATGCATATAGCATTATTGCAAGAGATGATAGAAAATGCCTATATATATGATGAGTTACCTGATACCTGGAAATTTAATACTGCATCCTTTTCAGAAGAAAAGAACCTCTTCCCCTATCAAATAGATGCCTTGAAATTGGCAACAGGCGCTTTATACCTATACTATGAGGAGTTAAAAGACTATAAAGTAGAAGAAGAGTTTAGTGTAAATGAAATAAGGAAAAGAAGGTTGTATGATAGATACTTAATGTTAGGAAGTATAAACAGGGATGATGTAGATATAAAAAAAACCAAAAGTAATGACTATCTAATTGAAATTTATGAGGATTATTATGAATTAGAAGATGATAGATTAAGCTTTGGGAATTTAATCAATCGAATGTCATTTTGGATGGCAACAGGTAGTGGTAAAAGTCTATTAATAATCAAACTTGTGACATTACTTGACTATCTAATCAGCAATGAAGAAATTCCTGATAATGATCTGTTGTTTTTAGCACCAAGTGATGAAATAATAGATCAGTTTAAAAGTTTAGTTGAGGAGTATAACAGGTATCATTTAAACAGCAAAAAAATAGAATTAATAAATTTGAAGGACTTTGACAAAAGGAAACATGGGAATGTACAACAAATGATGGATTTTGGAAATATCAGATTGTTTTATTATCGATCTGATAATATTAGGGATTTTGGAACCCATGGTGATAAAGATGCTTTTATCAGCTATAGAAATTATGAAAATAATGGACGGTGGTATATTTTACTAGACGAGGCCCATAAAGGTGGCAAAGAAAGCTCAAGACAACAAGCATACTTTACTATCATGGCTAGAAATGGCTTCTTATTCAATTTCTCTGCCTCATTTATTGATAAGGCCGATGTATTGACAACAGTCTATGACTTTAAACTAAAGAATTTTATCATGGCCGGTTACGGAAAGAATGTCTATATATCTAAATATGATTATGAGTCTTTCAAAGATAGTGACAATGATTTTGCTGATGAAGAAAAAAGAAAAATTGTATTAAAGTCACTGATCACACTTTGTATGTTAAAAAAACATGCAGAAAAGGTAAGAGAAGTCGATAAGGCATTTTATCACAGTCCATTAATGGTAACATTGGTTGACTCAGTGAATGCTGCCCATTCTGATTTGGAGTTATTTTTTAGGGAATTAGAATATATTGCTAATGGAGAATTTGATGAGGATTTATTTTTACAAGCCAGAGAAGAGCTATTACAAGAATTTAGCAGTAGGGTTTCATATGATATTGGGGATGAAAAACTTAAAGTTAAGAAAGATATACTAAATAGTATAACTTTTGATGATGTATTAAAACATATCTTTAATTCAGACTCCAAACTAGGTGGTAGAATAGAGGTTATTGTATCATCCGATAATAAGGAGCTTGCTTTTAGACTAAAGGGTTCTTCAATGACATCCTCGCCCTTTGCTTTAATCAAGATAGGAGATGTTAGTACTTGGATTAAAGATAAGTTAAAGGGTTATCATTTTATTGAAAGCTTTGCAGATAAAAATTATTTTAAAAACCTGGATCAAAGCGAAGATATAAATATCTTAATGGGATCTAGAGCTTTTTATGAAGGTTGGGATTCAAAGAGACCTAATGTTATAAATTATATAAATATTGGTACCTCGTCAAGTGCTGTTAAATATATTACTCAATCACTGGGTAGGGGAGTTAGAATTGAACCTGTTAAAAACCAAAGGACAAGACTTAAAAAAATTTTAAGCAGGCCTGATATTTATATTTCAGGTGAATTAAAAATGAAGCTCAAATCAATCCAGGAATATGTATCGCCCTTAGAAACATTATTTGTATTTGGTACTAATAAAAATGCCATAAAACAAGTTATTAATTTTGAAGAGGAGGAAGATTTTCAAACTGTAGATTTAAAGTTAACAAATACTGATGATAATAGATTATTACTTAAGCCTACGTATGTTTTAAACAAATATATGATAGATAATATTCCCAAATTTAAGATAGGATTAGAAACATTGAAATATTTATATGAATATGTAAACTCCATGCCTATAAATGTATTATTAATGATGTATAATGGGCATCCATTGGAGATTAAATTAATAAATGATTATGTAAAGACTGCATATGAAAATATATTTATAAATAAAACTGAAGATAAAATTTTTGAAGTTCATGATGCCTATTATTATCAATATAAGGATATTCCAAGGCTGTACAGAAGATTAATTGATCATATGAAATTTAGGGAGAGGATATTTGAGCAGTTTGAAGAAATAGATGGGGAAATTAGGCACTTTGAATCGATTAAAGTAAGCCGTTCTAAATACGATAATTTATTGAAGAAAATAAAAGAGGTATATCCAAGAAAAAACCATGCTGAAATTGATCTGGAAAGTTTTTTATCAGATGTTAAATCTGGCAAAATATCTGAGAATGAGGCATTAAAGATAATGGCTAAACTACAACAAAACCCATCCCAGTTAGAAGAGGTATCTTTTGATGATAACAATATAATTATTAAGTACTTTCCAGAACATTATTATAATCCAATTATTTATTCCAATATCCAAGATATTGGATATATAAATGGTATAATTAATGTGCCTAGCGAAGTAAAATTTATTAAAGCTTTAGATGCCTTTGTGAAAAGCAAGGACAAGGAAATTAAAGATAAATATGATTGGTGGAAGTTTAGTGTATTGAATGAACATAGAGATTCAATATATATACCTTATTTTGATTTTAATGACAATCAGAGGTTTAGACCGGATTTTATTTTTTGGTTCTGTAAGGATAAAGATTATAGAATAGTATTTGTTGATCCCAAATCATATCAGGATACTAAATGGGTAGCAAAGGCTGAAGGATTTAGAAAAATTTTTAAAGATAAAGAGTTTATTTATAAAGGTTACAGGGTAACTGTTGATTTAAAACTCTTTGGAAAACCGGGTTTTGAAGCTGGTCTATATAAGGATTTTTGGACGGATAACATAGATAGTATATT
>JAAYGY010000004.1 GCA_012735575.1 Clostridiales bacterium | reverse complement strand
GTCCTTACTGTGTTAACGATATACAACTGTCAGCAGGAGGTTTACCCAAATTCGATAACAATTATGAAAGGCAACCAATCTAAATTAAAGCGATTCCTAAATACTGAAGTATATTTAGCATCAATCGTTTAATACAACTATCTTGACTACATCCTTAAAGTGTTCAACTGCAAACTTAAAAGCTTCTTCAATCTGACTTAAATTAAATCGATGTGTAATAATTTTACCTACATTTATTCTACCATCAGACACCCATTGAATTGCAGCTGGATAGGCGTTAGCGTATCTGTTGACACCAAGGTATGTTAACTCCTTTTCTATAAAATCGGCAATATTCATTGGAACAACATTGCTCTCAGGCCATCCTACCTGGACTACACTGCCTCCCACACGGGCCAGGTTAAAAAGAGTTCCAGTTGCCTTGTTTGATCCTGCAGTTTCAAATACTACATCAGCAATATCTTTCAAATCATTCTCTTTACTCACATTATAGACTTCATCAGCACCCAGTTCTTTGGCCAGCTCAAGTCTTTTTTCAACCATATCCACACATATTACCCTGCCGCCACCAGCAGCTTTAAAGGCTTGTAAGGTAAGCAATCCAATAGGACCGGCACCTACAACCACCCCTGTATCCCCCATATTGAAATTTGCCCGATTTACAGCATGAACCGCTACTGCCACTGGCTCTATCATAGCAGCCTCTTCAAAGGATAAATTATTGGGGATTTTATGTACACTGTCTGAGCGAACACTTATATAATCACAGAATGTCCCATTAATTGGAGGTGCAGATAAAAATACTACATCACTACATAGATTATATCTGCCACTTCTGCATAGGCTACAGGTACCGCAGGGTATGCCTGGCTCAATAACAACATGATCGCCCTCTGAAAATCCCCTAACCTGGCTGCCCACCTTGACTATAACCCCACTGGCCTCATGTCCGGGAATATAGGGCTTTGTGACAACAAAATTACCCAGCCTGCCCTCACTGTAGAAAGTGATGTCTGATCCGCATATACCATTGGCCTTGATCTTTATTAATACCTCATCTTTGCCCGGTTCAGGTATCTCTTCCTTAACCAGTGTAAAGGTATGCTGAGCATCCAAATAAACACATCTGTTCACTAACATCACCTCTTAATAATTTATTTATTCTGATTAAAGGTTTAAAACACATAGGAAAAGCAATAAGACACAATGATGTTCATTTTGATATTAATTCAGATATTGATTTTGAAAATATATTAATATAAAAATTTCGAAATGGCTTCCTTTATTATTATATCATGGATGAAAGGTAATTTGTCCTAACTCTTGAAAAAATAAACCAGGCAAGAGGATTTATCTCCCACCTGGTTTATAGGTTCATGTTATATTATTATTTTTTATATTATATATTATAATGTTATCTCGTTTAGTGCCTCAAGTACAAGGGGCATGGACTCCTTCCAGTTATCAGGATACTGTTCAGACACTTCAAAGGCAAGGCGTCTTCCATCGGGTGCTGCCTGTTTTACAAGGTCAGCTACCAACTCCTTAAGCTCCTGGGGTGGTAAATAGTAGTTTGACACATTGATATTGGACCAGAATAGCTTGTCCGGCCAGGCAGCTCTGCACTGATCCAAAGTCATATCCCCTTCCGGAGGCGGTGTTAAAGATTCTATCAGGTCAATAGGAGCGTTGGCAATTAAGTCCTTGCAGCTCTCTAGTTTCCCATCGTAGTGGGTACCAACAATTTTACCGCTGCTTTGAAGTATGGGGAACAGTTTTTCGTATACAGGTATATGATACTGTTTGTAGCGTATTGGACCCATGGTCTCAGCGGTAAAGTTTTCAAGGACCGATACAAAGCGCCCAGGACCTTCTGCCATTATCTCTACCCTCTTGGTAAAGTCATTAAGAAGAGCATCATAAAGTTCTGCCAGCTCATCTTCATAATCAAATAGATGGTAGGAGAAATTTTCAAGTCCAACATAATCTACCAAAATAGTCTGAATAGGAGTACGGCCTGCTGAAATTAAAGCCACACCGTAAGGTTTTATTTCCTCTTCCTTTGCCAGGAAACCTTCATAATCCGGCTTTAGCTGGGTATTCTTTGCAATATAGGTCATCACCTTATAATCCTCTTTAGTTTCCAGCCAGTATTTTTGAGTCCATCCGTCTTCCGATATGGTAAAAATTTCTCCTACTGGGGTGATCATGCTGGTTTTTACATAATTTCGTCCATTTTCAGTAAAGGTTTCTCTTTTCCATTCTACATTTTTTTGTATGGTTTTAACTGTTGGTACATGATATGTTACACCTAGCCCTGCCTCAAACATAGGTATCCAGGCTGGATCATCCTGAGTATGCCTCCACTCATTTTGATAAATGGTATAGGGTATCTTATCCGGTTTTTCTCCTAGCCAAAATGCTTCCAATCTCTCATGAATAGTCATAGGCTTATCATCCTTTCTTGTATTGTTGATAGTCATTATAGATATGTTGTTGTGTAAGTGATTAGTTGACTATCAGTGCCAACACTGATTTTATTTCATAAAACTGTGAGGGACATCTTATGCCCCTCACAAAATTGTCAATCCGACTTGTCCCTGACCCTGTAAGCTATTATATCTAATTTATTCCAATAGGGCAATAATTATAAATTTGAGGCAATTAGATTCGTGTACACCCTTGCCATCATATGAGAGGGTTCTATTTTAGCTGCTTCCTCTAAAAAGTCCTTTGCCATCTTGTAATCTCCCAGGCCAATATTACCAAGGCCCATGAGATAATTGCAGTGGGCACGGTTTCTCAGGGTATAATCCTCTTCAAATATGAGAAAGTCCGGCAAGGATACTGCAAAGTAGTCAATCTTCACTTGATCATCAAGATGCTGCTCACCATAATCAATTAATTTGTAGAAGCGGGACCTGGCTTTGCCTATATTCCCTAGTTTTAAGTGGGCAAGACCCCGGTATAAAATCATATCCGCAGGCTGATCATAGTAGAACATTATACCGGCAGGTTCATCAGTTCCAATGGTAGCACGCTCAAAGCACTCTCTTGCTTCATCCTCTCTTCCTTGTTCCTCCAGTACCAGGCCAAGATTGTAGTAAAGATGATTATCCTTGGTGCCTGCCAGCTTACCCTCTCCCAGGTTTTCAGGATAAACAAGGGCCTGCCTTAATAAGCTTTCTGCATGGGCCAAGTCTCCTTCCCTTTGGGCTTTCCGGGCCATCTCCAACAGGGCCAGTGTATACTGGGTAGTAATCCTGCCCTCTCCACCCTCCCAGGGATGGAACTTGTGTCCCATAATGCATTCATAGGCTTTTTCATGCTGGCCACACATATTTAATAGGGTAATATATTCGGTGTAGAGATCATCCCTCTTATCAATTAACCCTTTATGTTCTTCATAATTCTTTAAGCGATCTTCAAAACTCATGCCAAGTTTCTTATATAGCTGATCCAGCTCTAAAAACACTCGCACATCCTGAGGATCCAATGCAAAGGCCTTCTCCATTGCCTCCCTTGCCTTTTCCTTATCTTTCATCTTGTTGTAATAGGCTATAGACAGATTTCTATGAACAGTGGGGAAGTTGGGATCTGCTGCTGCTGATGCCTCCCATAATGATACCGCCTCCTGCCACTGGAGTTTATCATAGAAGAGATTCCCTAGATAATATTTTGCCTTTACTCCAAATTCAAAGCTGGCAGCAAACCGAAGTACTGCAATGTCTTCCAGCTTATTGGGGAAACAATAGTCTGGTGCATAACTTTCTGCTAGCCGTATAATGGCTTCTACATCTTCTCCCATGACATTTCTATAGTATGCCTCATAGTATTTTAGCATTGGATATTTTTTGGTGCATTCCTGAAGCAAGGCCACTGCCTCCTCACAGGCGCCAAACTCGGCATAGTCCCTTGCAGTCATTAGATAATGTTCCTGGAAATTGCGCATCTTTCTATTTAAGGCTTGCCTTAGCTCCCTATCATTATTGTTTAATAATATCTCCTCATTACCTGATACATAGTCAAAGGGATCCAGGGCCAGATTTTCCTGTACCCAGGCTTTGGCCTCCTCTAATTTACCTAGCTTGCGCAGGATATATGCCTTAAGTCCCCTTGCTTTAATGTTGTGGGCATTTTTTACTAAAGCCTTCTCAATATGTTCTAAGGCCTTTGTAAGCCTGCCCTCTTTTGTATCGATTACTGCTAAGAAGTAGAAGGACATCTCCTGCTGTTCATTGCTCCAGGTAGCCTTATAGAATGCATCATAGGCCTCCTGGTCTTTACCCTGGTATAATAGAACCAGGCCCAATAGATAGTAGCTTTCGCTGTTATAGGGGTTAGGGTTTCTCTCTGTCAAGCGCTCCAGGGCTTTTCTGAAATGTTTTTCTGCCTCTTGAAACTGTCCTCGCCTCATTAGCAGAGAGCCATAAGCATTGTTAATTCGAATATCACCAGCATCTCTCTTTAGGCCTTCCAGATAATAGGGGTCAGGCAGATAGGTTGCATGACGGTACTGTTCAATATGAAGGCCTGTTAGATACAATTCTTCATTGGTCATAATCTCTGAAGGATCCTTTGCCGCTTTGGCGGGCTCTGGTACCTTTTGGATGTCAACAGGCTCTGGCTGATATTCTACCAGGCGCCTTCCACCGGCCCATACAGCTAGTTTTAGCTTTTGCTCTATGAGATCTTCTAAGCCTAAATCTGCCTTTTTGATAGTCTTTTTATAGGTATCCACAGGTGACAGCCTGGTTTTTTCCTTTAAAATCTCTTCTCCATCATAATTCAAGACTATCTCGGCATTTTCAAAGACACTAGTTGCATAAGCTGTAATAAGAATATGGTGGTCCTTACAACTTAGGTTGATGGCTGCATCTATAGTAGCATTTTTTACCTGGCCTACTGCTTTATAGGGCATGAAATACTGCTTAAAGGTTTTTTCTTCAAAGGGCTTAAGCCAAGTAAAATCTGGCTGATTGTCCGTATAAACCCCGGTCATCAGCTCCACATAAGGGCCATCCTCATCTGTTAGATTTCTGTCCCAGGCCTTTCCAAAGTCACCACTACCCCAGGTCCACTGCTTTTTACCAGGTGAGATATGGTGATCAGCCACATGAAGAATTCCTGCCTCTTTTCCGTGGTCATAACCTCCTATATAATCATACTTGGACTTTTCTGCCATAAAGGAGGTGGGGACTGGAATATTTTTATAGCGAGAAATATCCACACCTTCGCTGTAGTCATATTTATAATATACTCCAGTTGCAATGGGGAAACGGGATACGTCCCTCTTACCATGGTCCATAACCGCATGAACATCAGGCGGGAATATGGACTGGGTGTTTTCATTGGCAGGAACTGCAGGGTTTGCCCACCACATAAAGGTCTGGGGCAGAGCTGTCCTGTTATACAGCTGTCCTGCTATTTCGATATAAGCCTTTCCTGGATAAAGGGTAAACTTTGCCATTCCCTTTGTGCCATACATCTGATCTACGTCGTGTACCAGCACGGATTTACTGCCATCCTCATTTTCTACAAGCTTATAATCTACTGGCATAAAAGTGGTTGGTCTATGGTGCTGGGGCCAGTTAAATTCAATACCCCCAGAAATCCATGGCCCTAACAGGCCAACCAGGGCTGGCTTGATAACGTGATTATAGTATACAAAATCATAGTCATTGGTTTTGTCATAAGCGCGCTGAATTCTGCCGCCCAGCTCTGGAAGAATCATAACTTTTAGATATTCATTTTCCAAAAATACTGCTGTATATTCCTTATCTATTTTTACATCGGTGATCTTTTCAATTGTCGGATATGGATAGACCTTTCCGGTGCTTCCTTGATAAACTCGTTTTTCCAGGAACATGGGGTTCTTTTCAGGCGCCCCTACTTCATAGGTAGGGATTACTACCTTCTCAGCCCAAACTTTCACTTTACTCATAATATCCTCCCCTTAGAGATTTTTCACATTTTGTAACTCTTCAGATCAGCTAATTCTTCTGATTATCTAATTCTGCCAATTACATAATTCTGCCGAATATCTAATCATACCCATGTTACTATTAATATATAGCATTTTTACTTGTAGAGCATTATTCACAATTGCTGATTTATTTAGATTTATTGCTATAAATTTTCTTGATTTCTTTTGATAATATATAGACAATCCAACCTATTAGAAACAGTTATTACGAAATCCTGCTATAGTTTCCCTAACATTTCTTAACCAATGAGGCAATTATTTCTTTTTCTATAACCTGCTCAGGCTTAAAGTCTGGGGAAGTTAAATACCTGTAAATTGCATTTAGCAAGGCCCTTGCCTCGGGGTACTGCTGTAAATTCTGAAGTCCTAGTGAGGAAAACAACAGGCGCCCATTTCCACAGCGGCACTCAAAGAGCTGTGCCATGGGTCGTAGATAGGCATAGCTGTCCATCTCAGTGATAATAGCTTTATATCTTTCGGGTAAAATTACCGCTCTCTGTGTTGCCATAGGCCACCACTGCCAGTTGGTATGAAATTCTGTAGGAAAGTCTCTAAATATAGGATGTTCATGAGCAATTAGCTGTCCCATTCCACCCTGCTGTGCAGGGAAGGTTCCCACTGACCAGAAATCCGTAGTAAACTGAGCCTTGATAGATGAAGGAAGAGCCTCCTTTGTTGATGGTGGGGTTAAATAGACAATACCCCCTGCATCTAGTACCCTTATTGCTTTCTCATCAAAGCACTCTGTTTCATAAACCATTTCAGGGCACTTGGGCTGTACTGGTGGATAGACCCAGATAGGATAGGTATTGGCAATGGTATCTATTTTTACTGTCAAATCAAGTCGTGTAGGCCTGCTTATATTCCTTAAGGAAACCTCTAATATTCCTGCATCTGTCAAAATACCTACAGGACAGCTTATCTCCTCTATTTTGCCTGATATATGAACTTTCCCGTCTCTTCCTTTCAGCTCATATTCTACTCTTCCAACAATCTTTTTTTTGCCATAGTTTGCAATAACAATTCTTGCTGTCAAGCTTTCTGTATTTTCCCAGGTATATTTAGGCAATAGCACCAGGGGTAGCTGATCAGTAAAGAAGGCCTTAAACTTTTTGGGGTCGGCAAAGGAATAGGGTTTGGGTTTTAAGTGGGAATTTAGCATTCCAACCAAAGCTGTACCCTGACCAGGAAAGTCCTGCAGACCTAAGAGGGAGATTCCTGATAGATCCTTTGTGCGCATGGCTGCTTCGATCTCCTCACGATATCCAATCCTGGATATTTCACCAGTGGCCTCTACATGGCGTTTCCATTCCTCAGGTGATATGCCTGCGGCCTCCACCCGATCCTTGATAAGACGGATATTAGCCGGATCCGTAATACCTTTAAACTCCTCCAGCTCACCAAAATCCGGCAACACCTCATACTGTCCTACCTCAAAGCTGAATACAGGTTTTTTATAAACCTTGCGAATCTGATTCATAGCCCTATCATAGTTGGCAGTAGCACTGGGATACTGATTGTTAATATACCCTTCCAGGTATCCATTTTCTTTACCGCCAGCAAAGGTGCCCCGTAAATCTTCTTTGTAGTATCTTTGTGTTGTATAAAAATCGCTGTTTAAATCACATCCAGACATGCCATAATCAACATTGGATCCATTTGCATAAAGGCGTGTATTATCTAAATTGCGAGCAAGCTCCAGCATCTTATTCATTCGCTTGCGTCCCAGTTCTTTATTGCTTAGTTCATTGCCAAAGGTCAGCATAACAAAGGAGGGATGATTGGCTAAAGATAGGATTAGCTGCTTTAATTCCCTTTTATAGTATTCATAACTTTCATCTGTCTCAAAGACATTTTTATAATTCCAGCAGGACAGCTCCGGCTGCATAAGCATGCCCAGCCTGTCTGCTGCAATAAAGGCTGCCTTAGGAGGGCAGTAAGAATGGAAACGCATAAAATTCACACCATAGGATTTAAAGGTCTCCAGTACATCTATCCATTCTTCTACTGTCATGGGCGCATAGCCAGTCTCTGGGAATACACAGCAGTTAGTTTCGCTTCGCAGGAAAATAGTTCGATTGTTCAATGCCAGGCGACCCTTTCCATTATCCCCAAAGATGCGTACACCAAAAGTCTCTGTACAGCTATCCACCTGCTGTAATTTAGTATTATTTCCCTGACTATCTCTACTAAGGGATAAAGAGGCTGTAAGATTGTATAATACACCCTCATACTCATCCCAGCGGCGCACATCCTCAGCCAATGGCAGCTTTCCTAAAACAAATTCTGAAAATCCCCTGGTCCCAGACACTGCTACCTGGGCTTTTGCTGCCAATGCCTTAGACTCTATAGACAAAACTCCTTCATAGACCTGGTCTGCTGAAATCTCAACTTTGACTGTTAAAGTGTTTTTCTCATCTGTTTCTGGATATATTCTTACGGCAGATATAAATACAGGCTCCTTTACCTGTAATCTGAGATAACCCAGAATGCCATTCCAGTTGGTCTGGGTCTCATCCGTTGCAGCAGAAGAAAATACGATATCTTTATAGGGTAATCCCGGGTAGCTGTTGTCAGATATCAGGGTGATTTCATTATCACCATTTAATAGGCCTGTCACTTCAAAGACATGGGGGGTGCTAATAGAAGGTTCTATAAAATTGGGTACTTCTTTGCCATCTACCATAAGGCGCAGGCACCTTGCTCTCTCTGCTTCCAAAAAAACACGTTTACCTTCTGGGGGAATAAAAGAGATATGCCTTGTAAATCGTGCCTCTCCCTCAAAAGTGTACTTTCTGGTAAGTCGTGTTGAAACAGGTGCCTTTTCATCAAAGTCTGATCCGGTATTATTGAAACTTCCACCAGGATTCCATTGATTCTTACCTGTGTCCCTATAACCAATCTTATTTTCATCCAATGTGCCAGGAAGCTGCATGGGATAAAGCTTTCCATCACCAATATCAGCCTTCCATAGGCCCCTTAAATCATAAATCATGGTAACCTCCTTCCACCGCTTAAGCAGCTATCCATAGTCATTATTTGAATATATAAAGATATGCTACTTTTTCGATCCTCTTAAAAATAAATATATTTAATCTTAGTAGAAAAAGCATTATTCACAATTGCTGATTTATTTAGAATTTTTGCTATTGATTTCTCCCTAATTCTCCTTTAGTATATTGATATATATCCATACCTATGGAGGTGGCTGCTTTGAAATCTTGCGAAAAGTTTGTTTCCCCTGAATCTAATTACTTTATATACTATCCCAGTAAAACTGCTCAAAAAATGTTTCTTTATCCCCTCTACTCCGGGCACTTTATTTACAAGAGTGGTTACTCTCTTTATCGGGACTCTTATGACAGTTTTCTTGTCAAGTATATTAAAAAAGGATCTTTTACCCTGGAGTTTGAAGGGCAAACTCAACTGGTAACAGAAGGAAATTTTGTTCTTTTAGACTGCTACAAATCCCATGCTTACTATTCTGATACTGGTTGGGAGTCCCTTTGGTGCCATTTTGACGGAATTACAGCCAGGGAGCATTATTCCAACATAGTTTCCCGTCTTGGAAATGTATTCTTTTTGACGGATCCCTACCCGGTAATAAATAAGTTGACTGCCATATATGATACCTTTTATTCTGGCGAAGTGATAAAGGAACCTCTGCTGTCCAAGTATTTAAATGATATACTGACGTCCTTTCACTTGTATTCACCTATGAATGTTATGTCCAGGGATCATACCAATGTGGTGGAGGAAACTATTTCATATATAAATAAACACTTTACAGAGAATGTAACCATTGAAGATCTTGCTAAACAGGCTGGTTTTAGTCAATACCATTTTATCCGCATATTTAAGAATGAAACAGGTATGACCCCTTACGAATATATAATCAATATCCGTCTTAATACTGCCAAGTACCTATTGCGGAACTCTCAGCTTTCTATAAAGGACATATGCTTTAACACAGGTTTTTCCAGTGAAAGTGTCTTTTGTAATGCCTTTAAAAAGCGCCTGGGTATTACTCCAACAGAGTATCGAAAGCAAGAGAAAAATTAAAAAAGGCCAAAGCGAATATAAACCGCTTTGGCCTTTTTAAATAATATATCTTATAAAACTACTTAGACTACCTCAATTTCCACTTCTACGGGTTCGCAACCATCAGCTCTAAATGTGACTTTACCCTTTCCTTTTTCAAAGCCTGATCGAACCACTGCCAGTACACGTCCATCATAGGTAGGCCATACTGTGTCAAAATAATTACCCATACTTTGAGGATCTGCGTTGCCAAATCCCTGTAGGGTAATTACCCCCTCTACTTGCACTGAGATTTCTTTGCTTTCCCAATGATTTGACACTCCTTCATTATCAACAAGCTGAAGGGTGATGTATGCAAGGTCAGCCCCATCTGCTTTTAGGGTTTGGGTATCTGCCTGTACATCAAGGGCTGTTACCTGACCGGCAGTTTTCAGGGACATGCGACCATCTTCTTTTCCATCAGTGTATCCAATAGCCATCAGTTCACCAGGCTCATAGGTTATTTCAAATCTTGCTTCATACCCATTGGCTTTTCCAGCAGGCTTTTTGCCAAGGCTCTGGCCGTTTAGGAAAAGCTCTACTTCCTCTGATACACTGAAAATATTAACAACAGCAGGCTTACCTTCATATCCGGGCCATGTCCAGCTGGCGATTTCGTCCCTTTCTCTTATCCAGGGAGTGGTGCTGCAGGGTATACCATAATAGTTAACATGCTCTACTGCAATATATGGCTCTTTGCGGAAACCATAAACACATTCCCTTAAATAACTTACAGGACGACGATATCCAGTAATATCAATATCCCCAACATAGGCTATTCTATCAGGCCAGTTAGAGTTAAAGTTTTCCTTGCCATCATAATAGTGAATACCGCAGCCAGCCTCCCCTAAATAATCGTAGCCTGTCCATGTCATATCGCCAATAACATAATTATGTTTGGTGACCAAATCCCACAAGTTGGCAATATCTGCAGGAAAGGTTTCTGTACCAAGCATAATACGGTTTGGATATAGTTCATGGTGTCTTTCATATTGTTCAGATAAGTAGTTTAGCCCAGCTACATCTAGTTCGGCAAAGGTTTCTTCTGTACGCTGTCCAACCAGGGGATGAGCCATAAATTTCTCATAAAGGCCTCCTGTCATCAAGGTTAGCCATCTGTTAAGCTTGTTGCTGCCCTCATCGTCCCCATCATCATCCAGACTAAGCTTTCCTCCCGATACATCATCCACGATTTTATCCATTACTTCCATATTGGAATTCATTCCATTTATACCATTGGTAATATATCTGGTATCATCCAGGCTGCGTATCTTGTTAACTAAATTGCGGTTTATTTCAGCACCTTTTGGATTGCCAGTTTCACCAATTTCATTGCCTATAGAATACATAATAACACAAGGATGATTATAGTCCTTTAAAACCATGGCCTCAATGTCCCGCTCCCACCAATCGGGGAAGTACAGGGAATAATCGTGATCAGTTTTAGCCCATATCCATACATCAAACGACTCATCCATCACCAGCATTCCCAAACGGTCGCACGCATTAAGCATGGCCTTGCTCATAGGATTATGAGAGCTGCGGACACAGTTAAACCCAGCTTCTTTAAGCTGTCTA
This sequence comes from Clostridiales bacterium, assembly GCA_012735575.1. GTDB lineage: Bacteria > Bacillota > Clostridia > Caldicoprobacterales > UBA3941 > JAAYGY01. Next base: position 10,435 of record JAAYGY010000004.1, on the reverse strand, counting down.
ATTCGTCTTTCCTCAGCCTTTGGCAGTGTCACCGCACCAATTATACCGTTATCATGGTGGATACAAGCACCTCGTAATTTGACTTGCTCACCATTAATACGTAATCCGTATTTGGCATCTAGCTGAAGCTTGCGTATTCCAAAAGTTTCAATGGTTGTATCTATAACTTTTCCATCTTCCCATAAGGTCACTTTGCAGGTATACAGGTAAGGGGTTTCACAGCTCCAAAGGTTAGGATCCTCTACTGTAAGTCTCATTCTGGTTTGCGCGGTTTTGTTAGAAAAGGCTGTCAAAGGCGCCTCATTTTTTGCAACTGTCTCTCCCTTTTCATCTAGTATTTCAGTTACAATCCGAATGCTGCGGGTTCCCCTCTGTGCATTTTCAACTGTTATATCAACCACAACTGTAGCCAGCTCCGGCTCAATATCTGGAGTAGTTATTTTAACACCATTAACCGGCACATGAACAGTATCCCCAACATAAAGCCATACATCACGATAAATACCGCTACCGGTATACCAGCGACTGGTTTGCTCCATTCCGGTTTTGGCCACTACAGTAATAATGTTGGTTTGACCAAACTTTAATAAATCTGTGCAGTCTACATAAAAGTTAGAATAACCATATGGCCTGTGTTCTGCGAATACATTGTTTACATATACAAATGCATGAGCATATACTCCTTCAAATTCTATAATAACAACCCTGTCTTTCCATTCCTCAGGTACAAATAGCTCTTTTGTATAGTAATAGGTTCCTCCGGGGTAAAAACCTGAGGTAGAACCATTTTTAGTTGAAGGGGTGCGCTCCTCTAAAATCATTGCATCATGAGGCAGGGTTACTTTAGTAGTTTCTTCCTCAGTTGATTTTCTAAATATCCAATCCCTGTTTAGCGATGTCTTTTCCATGATAGTTTCTTCCTCCTTGTTATATGATAAGTTTTTTGTATGGTATTAAATTTAATCCTCTGATTCCTCATAAAATGGCAACTAGTCCCTTTTATGATTTGGCTTAGGAGGTACTAGTTGCCATTGTTTATACCTTCCTTATCTATCTACTTCAAAAACTGCCTCATATACTGGTTTTAGCTTAACACTTCTTAGTTCAGCAATCGCGCCTTCTCCCTTTTCCATTCTTCCTGCCATGGTAGAAGACACGTCTATCCTTACATCCTCCTTTATAGGGGTTATAACAAAAGTAATCTCTCTACCCATGTTTAGATTCCAGACATCTTTTAGGCCTATTTCCCATACTGCGCCGTTATAGAAATTGTCAGAAATCAGCTCTCCATCTACAAAGGCACTGCCTATATCCCCTGTATAATCAACCTGTAGTAAAACCTGCTTACAATCCTCATACCCTTTTGGTATTTCTACTGTATATCTAAATCTACCTACCTCTTTTACTGGCAGGGTTTTCATCTGGTTCTCTCCTTCTGTCCACTCAAATTCTATGCCCTTCCATATTCCCTCTTCTACTTCTTTTCCAATACCATGATCATCAATATACTCTATGGCATGTGCGGGATACATAAGGAGTTTTACCTTCTCGTCATTTTGGCTTCTGTTTTCTACACGGATCTTAGATCCATCATAGGTAAGAGGACTATTGCACAAGACAGCTGTTTTCTGCCCTTTTATATCAATTTCATAGAAGAAAAGGCTCTGTTCCCTGGTTAGGGTTACTATCTCTACCTCTCCTTTTTCTCCTTTTATTACAAAAGAAGACATTTTATTAGCATCAGGCCTTATGGATATTTGACTTTCTGAAACTGTATTGCCACCAATAGACTCAATGCCAGTTCCGTCCCATACATATTCTGGCACCATCCCCTCTGGCATAAAGAAGAAATATACAGGTCGCTTACCTTCCCTAATTACGGAAAGCAACTGTGCCTTTGCATATACTAACCTATATCCTTCTATATCCATGTTAAATGGAAGTATTGCTTCTTCACCTGCTGCCATTGAAATACCGGGTATTTCAATTTCCCCATCAGATAATTTGAGAACAACTTTTTCATTTTCCTTAGGCTTGCACTCAACATGATCCTGATAGTTGTTTAAGAACAGATAGCCGCTTTTTCCATCAGTTCTTACAGCAAACCTTAAAGTATCTACATCTTCCGGATCAATATCCTGTGACCCTTCGGGTAATCTGGTTGTGGTTAGGCAAAATTTATCTCCAAAATTCTTTAGGAAAATATGCAAAGCCTTTAATCTATAGTAGCTTGGTCGAAGCTGTCCATGCTCCCCAATAGCTGCCTGATAATCATAGGAGATTTTGGGACATTGATGTTCGTTTAAGTATGGGACTTTACTTCCTTTTGGATTGCTTCCTCCCCGATACATATAATAACCTAGGAAATTACATCCACTACCAAGCTTAATATTGGCCATGGCATCTACACTTTCATAGGGCAGCTGAAACCTATAATTATAGAAACAGGTCATTCCCCCACCCATCTCACAGCAGGCATAGGGCATACTCTCCGGAGGGTATGGGGGCTCAAAATTATAGGTCTTGGGCACCTGATTATTGTGATTATCCCTGTAAATATACTCAGGTGTGGCAGGATGTTCCCCTTCATAGTTATAGAATATCCAGGGCCAAAATGCATAGCCTCCCCACAAAGGAAGCATTTCTTCTGTAGGTGTGGCTGCACCACCCCATGCAGTACAGGTATAAAAGGGTGTAATAATCCCTTCTTCCCTGGCAATCTGTTTTAATTTTATCATGTATTCATTTCCATCCCGTCCGCCAGACACCCATTCGTTAGACACACCAGTAGTCATCTCCCATGGTGCAGCCGAATGCATATATTCATTTTCAATCTGGGCTGCAATAATGGGACCGCCATACTTGTAATACAGTCCTTCAAACTGTTGGGCATATTCTCTATATAGCCGTCTGGTATAGTCTAGAAAACCGGGATCTAGACTTCTCACCTCAAAGGGCTTGCCATACAGCCAATCCGGCAAGCCTCCATTTCTAACCTCACCGTGGCAGAAGGGTCCGATTCGGACAATTACATACATTCCATGCTTATGGCATAGTTGAATAAATTTACGTATATTTCTGCTACCCTCAAAATTGAATACTCCTTCTTCTTCCTCGTGGTGGTTCCAGAAACAATAAGTAGATACAATATTAAGTCCACCCATTTTCATCTTTAGGATAGTATCTTCCCATTGATCTTCATGAACTCTTGAAAAATGACATTCGCCGCTTATTCCAAAAAAGGGTTGGCCGTTTAGTTCCATGTAATAGTTTGTGAATGAGATCTCATTTCCATGTGGATCTTTTCCACGGAACTTATCAGACAGAGGAATAATCTTCTTTTCCTTATGGTTTGTTAAATCTAAGTAGTTAACCATTTTATCCTCCTAGTTGTATGTTATACTATAATACTTGTATGCCTTATTGTGTCTCATTACTATGGTTATATTACGACTATGTATAAAATTATATATATATTTTTTTATAGGTAAATGAATATATTTATGATTTCTTATCATTTTTTGTCATATTAATTGCAATGTTGTATATAACTCATACTGAGAAATCAAGCATAACAATTTATTTACTGATAACTATATCCCTTATTTATTCCACTAATTTAATCCACTAAAATTTTAAATACAACGGGTTTATCACTTTTAACTGTTTTAGTGGATATGATCAGACCTTCTTCAGTCCTTTCCCATACAGGTTTTTCTGAAAAACCAAGTACAGAAACATCTTTGATAATTCCATGGAAATGAGACAGTTTAGTAGCTTTTCCATAACCAAGGGATCTAATTTTCACAACGCCATCTTCTGGAAAAGCTAGTACAGTTGCGTAAATATTTGAATCTTTTACTGTGAAACGTATATCCTCTGAAGTAAATGTTTTTGCTTTTGCGTCAGTAAACTCGCCTTCGTCAATTTCAGTTGGCCCTTCACCGGCAAAACGCCATACCCTGGTATCATATATTGCTTCACCATTTACCTTTAGCCAGTCTCCTATTTCAAGCAATATTTTCTTATCTTCTTCTGGAATAGTTCCATCTGCTTTAGGACCTATATTTAAAAGCAGGCATCCATTTTTGCTTACTATATCTACCAGGTCACAAATAATTTCATATGCTGTCTTGTACTCATTGTTTTCGGTATAGCACCAGGAATTTCTCGCAACTGCGGTATCTGTCTGCCAGAAATATGGTTTTTGGTCAGCAAACTGTCCCCGTTCTATATCAACAACCCCGCATCCAAACATTAAGGCATCGTGCTTATAGTTTATTACTGCATCAAATCCCCATTCTTTTGCACGATTGTAATAATAGGCGGCAAATTTTTTCAGATAGGGTTTTACAGCATTATGCTGTATCCACCAGTCAAAATATACAAGTTTGGGACGGTAATGATCTACAATCTCACAGGTGCGCAATAGCCAGTCCTCTAAAAACTCCTGGGAAGGTGCAGGTTGGCTAAAAAGATCTTGATGATCCTCAGGCTCTGGCATGGCCGGCCAATAAAAATCACCGCATACCAAGGGTTCCTTGATATCACTATCAAAATCTTTCCCGTGTCCCATAAAAAACCAATGCTCAACTCTATGGGAAGAAGCGCCAAGAACCAATCCCTGTTTGTCAAAGGCTGTCCTTAGCTCTCCCAGTATATCTCGCTTAGGTCCCATTTCATAGGCATTAAACCGAGAAAGTTCACTTTTATACATCTGAAATCCATCATGATGTTCTGCAACAGGGACAATATATTTGGCACCCGCATCCTTAAAAAGCTGGGCCCATTCGTCAGCATTGAACTTTTCCGCTTTAAACATAGGGATAAAATCCTTATAGCCAAACTCTTTATGCTCACCGTATGTAGCAATATGATGCTTAAACTCATCTGTTCCCTGGATGTACATATTTCTTGGATACCATTCGTTTTTAAATGCTGGAACTGAATAAACACCCCAATGGATAAAAATTCCGAACTTGGCATTGACATACCACTCAGGGGGAGTAAAACTTGATAGAGACTTCCAGTCATCCTTAAATTTACCTTCTTGGATTACCCTTTCTATTTCCTCCAGATATTTTTTCTTATCCATTTAAAGACCTCCTCTAAAGAATTGATTTATTACAAAAGTATATCTCATTAATTCTACACTTACCCTGTGTAATTTTCGGAAACTTTTTAGCATTATACTAATTTCCTTTTATATCTAGAGTTGCAGTTCAATTTTTTCACCTTTATAATTTACAACCTTATCATATTTTTTTGCCTCTTCCACACCGTATCCATTTGCCTCTGAAACTAGTACAATTTTATAGGTTCTTTCTTCTATTATACCATTAAAATGGCCTTTGCGCTTTTCAAATGTTAAGATTGATGATTGATCATTCCACTTGATAACAGTTTCAGAGTATTTCCCTTTTTCATAATTGTAATTATCTCCTTCATCTTCGTATATAGTGAATATAGCATCCTGTCCAGGATAGATCCTAAGTTCTATGGCTGCTTCTTTTTTCTCATCTACATACTGAATTTCAGGACCCATAGGAACAATGGAACCGCTTTTAACAAATAGAGGCATAATTTCTAAAGGTGCTTGTGTGGTTATCTTTTGACCACCTTCTATACGCTGACCAGTCCAAAAATCGTACCAGTCACAACCTTTTGGTAAATATACCGATCTTGTTTTATCTACACCCTCTATGGGACATGAATTAGGACCGTAATACATGGGATCAGTAACAGGGTTAACGAGAAAAGCAGGGCCGAACATAAATTGATCCGATATGTTATAGACTTCTTTATCCGACCTAAAATCAAAAGCCAAAACCCTCATCATGGTATAATCCATATGAGTAACCATGCCAGCTACAGAATAAATATAAGGCATCAATCTATAACGTAGTTTTAAAAACCTAAGTAATGTATTATAAAATATTGAGCCTGATTCTCCAAACCTCCATACTTCCCTTGGTGTGTCAGTCCCATGTGATCGGAACATAGGCAAAAAGGCAGCATATTGAAACCATCTAACATATAGCTCCCTGTAGCCTAAATCATTACAACCATCATTATAATCACCGTCCCAAAACCATAGATCCGGCTTATTTTTTGTAAAAAATGCTCCTATATCAGTAGTCCAGTATGGTTCACCTGTTACACAAAAATTCAGACCTTCGGGAATTTGCTTTTTCAATGTCTCCCATTTAGCAGTAATATCTCCGGACCATGTTATGGTACCATATCGATGTTGTCCTGCATAGGCAGAACGAGTTAAATTAATAACCCTTTTGTCATCTGTTGTGTTTCTCTGTCCTTCATAAATACCTTTGGAATGCAACAAAGAATAAGCATTTACATATTCCGGATCCAAGTACTTTTTTGCTTCCTCTGTATTAATCTTCAACCTTTCCTCAGGTTCAGGTTTTACTTCTCCCTTCCAATCTGCTTCAAAAGGTTCGGTACAATCACACCACCAAGCATCAATACCTTTAGAGAATAATCCATTATATGCCTGTTCCCAATACAATTTCCTGGCCTTTTCATCAAAAGCATTGTATGTAGCCTGGTTCCCTAAAAGAAATCCCTTTTCTTTCATCTCTTTATGGTTTGTCCCACCTGCATTCATGATAGGCCATATAGATACCATCAAACGTGCATTCATTGAATGAAGATCGTCCATCATTCCCTCAGGATCAGGAAATCTTTCCTTGTCAAGTACTTTCTCACCCCATAGTTTTCCAGGCCATGACTGCCAGTCCAATACTATTACATCCAGAGGTATCTTGCGCTCTCTATATTCTTCCACTACTTCCAATAGCTCTTTTTGGGTTTTATATCGTTCTTTAGATTGCACATATCCAAATGCCCATTTAGGCAGCATAGGAGTTTTCCCCGTAAGATGTCTATAGTTCTGAACAATCTTATCCAATGACGGGCCATATATGAAGTAAAAGTCCATTTCATCATCTACATCTGTCCATATATATGATCCATATATGTCATCGCGAAAGATCATAAGAGAATAACTGTCTATCAATAACCCATATCCTTTAGTAGAAACCAACATGGGAACCACAGCCTTCATGTTTTGCTGATAAAGGTATCTATGATGACCTCTCAAATTCATAATACCTTCTTCGTGAGAACCTAGACCATATAATGCTTCTTCTTCATCCCATTCAAATGATAACTTGGTATGATAAGCAGTACGGTCTATCTTTTTTTTATAATTCTGGCTTTCCGCTCTCATCCCGTCTGCACTATATTTAACTTCTATTTGAGCATCCTCTTCAAATTCAAAAACAGTTTTCTCTACATCTACAGGAGTTAGTATTTTCCCTCCCTTTTCTGGCTCTCTTACTAAGATTTGTCTATTGGCATCCATATAAGTAAATGCCCCTGTTTCTTTATTAATAGAAATTTGCAAATTCTTAGTAGAAAACTTTAACTCATCATCTGTCTCAATTACATTATAAGAAATCCCTTCTTTTGCATTTTTCCTAACAATTAAGCTATCCTTATTACTAAAATTATCTTCTAAGGTATATACTATTCGGATAATGTCTTCTGTAAAAGGTTCAAGCTTAATTTTGCCTTTGGATGTTATTAGTAATAAATAATCATTATTAGTTTCATATTTACATATTCTCATTTCTTTCACTCCTTAGAATTTTATTCGTTATATTAAATAGGCTACTTGATTAATTTATCTAGGATTTTATTATTTTCCGAGATAACAACAATGTATCAGGTTAGCCTATGCATACCATAAACATTGATACAGTATCAAGTGCTTGCCATTGAGAATGCAGGTATGTCTTCTTTTTTGATCTTTTTCACTTTCCAAGGTTCATTTTTTCTTTTGTTTTCCACTATTTGGTTGGTGCTACCAATTCCTGTAATTTAATAGTGCACATAAATAATGGTACTCTCTTCATATAAATTGTCTATAATTTGATGGAGTAACACCATTTATCTTTTTGAAAGCCCTAGTAAACGAGTTAGCAGATGTATAACCTACTTTTTCTGCTATTATTCTGATTTTCATCTGACTATCTATAAGTAGTTTTTTTGCTTGATTAATTCTGACACTCTCCAAATAATTAGAAAAACTCTCACCTGTATACTCTTTAAAAAGTCTTGACAGATACGCTTCTGATATATCGAATGTATTTGCTAGATAAGAAAGCGAAAGATTTTGATCATCATATTTTTCTTCTATAAACTTTATTACAGAATCTATTACACCTCCATATTGGTTTTTATAGGAATAATACTCACATAATTTATTAAGTATACACCATATTTGATTGCTCAAATGATTGATATCTATAGAAAAATCCAAATCCATTAGTAAATTTCTTATCTCATTATATTTTATATCTTCATCTGAAATGTATACAATATTGCTAAAAATCTTATATGCGGTATTCCATAGGCTGTACACATACAGTTTGTGCATTTTTGGTGTAAACATTCTTGATTGTTCAAGATATTTATTATACTCCTCCTGGAGCAGTTTATGATTAGCCGTCTTAATTGCATTTATTATAATGTTCTCAGTATCATAAGTATGAATAGATATTATATCCTGATCCAGAAATTCATCATACCATATAACAGTAGAATTGATTTCCGAACTATTCCAACACTTATTTTCTATAACATTCCTTGCATTCTTGTATGATTTTGATATGGAAAGGGGTGACTGAAAAATACCTCCTGATACCATTTTTATATTGGAAGATTCCTCATTAATTAGAGCACAATGAATCTCATCGCATAAACGTTCGACTTTGTGTTTGATCTCTTGACGATTTTCTAAATCAGAAATCAGAATAATAGCAAAACGACCATTATCTACCCTGTATAAATATATTTTATCTGAAGCTTCTATATTTTTAATTATATCCTTTAGCACAGTATAAACACATCTATTCTTGCAATCTATTTCAGCTTCAGTTGCTTCCCTTAAAACATTCGCTTCAAATAGAATAACAACATAATTTGCTCCTTCTAAATCAACACCAACATTATGAGCACTTCTTAAGACTTCTTCATGTGTCACATAGTCACCACCAAGCAGTCTTTCAAAAAACACCGACATATCTAATAGATCTAGCTTATGTGCCTTTATTTTCTGTTGATACTTTGTTTTTTCATTGGAAAGATAAATAATATTTTGATAAATATATTCAAAAGGATCATATACTCTATTTATTGTTGAAATATATTCATTAGATGGTTTCTTAAATACATCCAATAATTTAGATACGGGCTTAACATTATTTTTTGTAAAAAGAAAACTAAAAACAAAACCCACTGATAAATATACTCCAAGTGATAATAAAATAGCATCCCTCAACTCATCAGTTAAAGACATAACCAATTGATAAGGCAGTACAGCTACATATCTCCATCCATTAACAGTGGATTGGACACACGTAACCAACATTTTATTATCATTGATAGTAATCTCACTAACTCCTGAATTTAAATCTATATGAATATCACTTTGCATTATATCTGTGAGAAAATCCCCTTCTCCCGTGAGAATATTATTATTATCATCAACAATATATACACAACCTCCATTGTCGACATTTATTCCTTTCAACACGCGTTTGATATTAATGCTATCTAAAAAAATAATCACAGCACAGTTATTAACTGGATTATAGTCAAGAGTAGTAATATATGTCAGTAGATTACATATCTGTGAAAAACCTTGCCTATTCATATATTTAATTGGTCTTTCCGATATAACTGTTCCATTATTAATTCTTCCAAATATCAACTGTCTCCACTGATCGGGCATAATGGAACTGACTTTATACTTACTGTTGAAAAAATCATCTATTGCCCAAGCAGAACCAGGAATAACTACAAGATCACTATCCTCATATAAAACAGCATATGAGTGAATAAGTTCATTAGTTAGAGAAAAATCAAACAAGGTATTGCATAAATCACGCACCTTATAGATGCTCATCCCCTTAAAAGGCTGTAAAACATATTGCATGTTTTGTATCTTTACATCTTTTTGTAGATTGATACAAATATCTGATAGATACTCGAACTGCTGATCTATCAAAGATGCATTTTGCTCTAGCACTCTTAAGTTATTGTCTATGATCTGTTTCTTAACCATTTTAGTAGCGTTTATAAATATATTTGTAAAAATCACACAGGAAACGAGTAGTATTACCAGATATGGCACAAAAAATTTAGTAATAACATATTTTTTCATGTAATAGCAACCCCTCATGAACATGCATTTATTCATTAGAGCAGTTATGATGAAGCGTAGAATGATATGGCATCACAGACTGCACATTCTTTCTCGCTAAAAACAATGTAATATTCTATGATTTTCCTAGTATGCTATCCAGTACATTCGGTTTGACCCCCCGTTATTGGATATTATCTACGT
>JAAYGY010000003.1 GCA_012735575.1 Clostridiales bacterium | reverse complement strand
GACTATTTGTTGTTTAAATTCCTCGGAATATCTAATACCATTTTTTTTGGACATTGTTTAACACACCTTTCATGTTGCTATTTTACCGTGTTAAACTTTTCGTGTCCATACTTATATACTAACACCATGAATACATAAATGAAGAAGGTAAAAAAAAGAGTACGTATACTTACTGGATAAATATCTTGAAATTGAAAACCGAATTATAAGTGACCTTAATTTTGTTTATTAAAACTTAAATGTCAATAAAATCAATGAATATATGCTATTGCCCCTAAAGCCATACTTCGCTGTCAAACCAGGAATCAAATGGATTATATTTAGGCTTGACGACAATGGGAAGATGGTGAAATGGCTGTGTTTTTATTGAGATTTATAATGGATGGTTTTATGGGAAAAAACGGGCCAACAAAATCTTAACACATACTCGAATTGTATGATTATTGAAAGTTTAGATGTATAGTGTTAAGATATAGATACAAGCGAGTTTTTTATCTTATCCAAAGAGTGTATTTATACATATGGATATAAAATTTCCCTAGTCAAGGGACGGAAACCTTGGGTCCTGATTATCAAACCCTGTCCTTTATTTTTAGTATAGACCCCGCGAGGGGACGGAAAATTGTTATTCGTTTTGATAATTTGTCTGTTCAAATAGTTGCAATTAAAGCCCCGCGAGGGGACGGAGACCCTTAGGAAGTTATTTTTTTCTTTTTTGGATGGATATATCTAAATATGAGCTAAAAGCTTATGGTTTTGAGTAACAGCATTTTATAAAATATGAAATGCTGTTGATTTTTATACCATGGAAAACAAAGTAAAATTATGGTACGCTAGGCTTAAGAAAAGTAATCCTTATATAGAGAGGAAGAATCTCATGGCAAATAAACAGCCCAATATTCTTATATTCATGGCAGATCATTATCGCGGCGATATGGCACCACCTTTTGGAAGATGTTTAACTCCTAATCTAGACAGTATTTACAATGACGGAGGCCTTGCTTTTACCAACTGCTATACACCTTCTCCTCATTGTTGTCCATCAAGGGCTACATTCCATACTGGATTGTATCCAACAGAGCATGGTGTATGGAACAATGTAATGGTAGGCAATACCCTGTCAAGAGGGTTAAATGATGGCATATCTACCTGGAGTGTACCCCTTTCACAGGAAGGCTATAAACTTTACTATAGTGGAAAGTGGCATGTCAGTGCAGAGGTAGGACCAGAAGACTTTGGATGGATAAATATCTACGGAAATGAGAAATTTCATGGTAAAAAGTGTCATAGACCAGCACCTGATCCTTATGAATGGGAACAGTATATTAAAAAGGATTGTCACATTGACTTAAGAGGAGAGGATCCTGCATCCATTAGAAAAGAAGGCCAGCTAATAAGAGAAGGATACCCGGATTTTGTTTTATATGGACAGTCAGAAAAGCCTTCCAATGATGAAAAGGTTGTTGCTGCAGCAGAAAAACAGCTTAAAAAGTGCTGCCAAAACCCTGAACAGCCCTTTGTTCTCTATTGTGGAACTATAGGCCCCCATGATCCCTATTTTGTTCCAAAGAGATTTCTTGATATGTATGATATAGATGATATTAAGCTTCCTGAGAATTTTTATGATAACATGCTGGATAAACCCAATCTTTATAGGAGAACCAAGGAAAGGTTTGCACAGCTTTCAGTGAATGAATACAAAGAGGCAATTAGGCATTTTATGGCTTACTGTACCTACGAAGACTGGCTGTTTGGCAGGCTTGTAAAGATATTAAAGGATGAAGGACAATATGATAATACAGTTATCATATTTACTTCTGATCATGGGGATTATTGTGGTGAACACGGACTTTTTGCAAAAGGTTTACCATGCTTTAGATCAGCCTATCATATTCCAATGGTTATCCGTTGGCCGGGAGTTACTACCAATAGAGAGGAAAAAAATATTGAAAAGTTTATCTCCCTTGCTGATTTTGCACCAAGTATACTGGATATTTGCCATATAGAATATGATAAGGAGAGCTATTCAGGCAAAAGCTTTGTTCCCCTTATCAAGGAAGATAAAGAGGCTATTGCCAACTGGAAGGATGAGATCTATACCCAGACCAATGGAAATGAGTTATATGGGATACAACGTTCCATCATGACTCCAAAGTGGAAATATGTTTATAACGGTTTTGATTATGATGAACTCTATAACCTGGAAGAAGATCCCCACGAACTTGTAAATGTAGCGGATAGACCCGAAAATCGTCCCATAATCCGTGAACTGGCAGCAAAGCTATGGAAATTTGCATATGAAAGAAAGGATACATGTATCAATCCCTATATAATGGTATCCCTTGCTGAATTTGGACCGGGGATAATATTTACAGACAAGAAAAACCTTTAGAAGAAATGTTGTCTGATTCAGTTAAACAAGATTCAGTAGATAACATTACTAATACAAGAATCCGCACTAAATTATATCATTAAATTTTACAAAGAGGTTAAGCTTAGATTAACTGGGGACAGATTACTTATCTGTCCCCTTTTTTTTTGTGTCATCATTGCTTTTTTTCTTATAAGTATTACCTTTCTAAAATGTTATTCATTATTTTCAATTTTGTACTTTAGCCTGCATATCCCTTGGGTCATAGTACCCATAGGGCAGTAGACGCACCAGCTCCGTGGCTTATACAATACCATTGTAATTAGCCCTAAAAGGGTAGAGGTTAGCATAATGCTGTAAAAGCCTAATGCAAATTGAATAATCCATGGTGATACGGAAGCATTAGTTGCCCAGTGCCATGGAAGTTTAAATACCCAGAACAAGGTTATAACTTCCCTTAAATCCCTTGCTCCTGAAAATACCAGCCAGGTGGAAAAAAGCATGTTAAAAAACATGATCATAAAGAATGTTAAAAAACCATAGCGAAACCATTTAGAACGCAGCCAATGAGGAATATCTCTATTCTTAGAAAGCTTAAATTTCCTACCTAACAGTTCAAAAAGCTGACCGCGGCCGCAGTAGCGGTTGCAATAGGCTTTGCTTCCACTAAAAATTGATATTAATAAAGGTACAATGAAACAAATAAGGCCTAGCCAGGCAAAGAGAATATTAAAAAAGCCTAAGATTAGATACAGTCCAGATGCAATCCACAGATAATCATACCAATGCTTTTTCCTTTTCATTTTGACCCTCCCTATTAACAATAGATATTACCGATGCAGGGCATACCTTTGCACATTTTCCGCAGCCTATGCACTTTTCAGCATCTACAACGGCATACAGGCCCCTAAAGATGGAAATAGCACCTAAAGGACATTCCTTTTGGCAACAGCCGCATGCAACACATTCCTTTGATACTACTGCCAGTTTCTTTTTTCTCATATTAACCTCCTTATATCCATGAATTCAAATATTCATACATTACAATATACTAAAGCCCAATAAATTTGTCAACCTGTATATGAGAAAAGTTTGAGCAAAAAAGTCACGAATTCTCGTGACCTAGTCCTTGTTTTTCTTTTTTCTTCTTTCTTTAATAAATGCTTTTAAATCTTCGATTGTGAAATATTCTTCATCCAAAGGGGGTTCTTCAATAGTATTAATATTTTTTGATGAAGTGTTTAAATTGTTATAAGGATTTCTAATATCAGATATTCCCATAAGGTAATCAGCACTGACTCCAAAAATTTTCGTCAATTTTATGATAGTATCCGTATCAGGATCTCGTCGACCTATTTCGTACATGCCAATTGCAGCTCGTGAAACACCTATTTTATCGGCAAGTTCCTTCTGGGTCATATTAAATTCCATTCTTAATTTTGCTAATCTTTCCGGGAATCCCACTGCAAGTACCTCCTTATACCAGTAGCTAAAGTATATCACCATAAAAGATCAAATATAATATTTTGAAACTAAAAGTTACCCAAACATTGACAAGTAACTAAATGTGACATATAATAGGGTATGCATCTTATTCGCAAGAATATAAATAAATAGCCTATAACTCCCTTTACAAGGAACCTGCATAATATTGGAGGATCTTTAAATGGAAAAAATAGAAAGGCATGTGCAAGAATTAAAAAAGCAAGTCAAAGAAATTCAAATAAATCCATCCAATCATGGTAATGTAGAAATATTAAGGATTATTGAACAGTTAGATAAAATTATAAGTGAATTTATTAGAGAACTAAATTATAAATCATGATGATGCAATCTATTTCTTTGTTTTAGGCACCTTGTCTGACAAGCTACCCAATTGTTTAATTATTGCAAACTAAGACAAATAATGTTAAGATATAAATGTTAGCAACAGCGGCAGATCCAAAGATGGTTCTGCCTTTTTTGTAATTATATATACATCTTGTTCATTTATCTAAATTAGGCATTTCACAGGTACTGTTTTGAATATAGAAAAGATCAGGTTATTGATGTAAAACAAGGATATATATAGGCAAGATAGAGACAAAGGGTAAGGGGGAGTATACTATGAAGCTTAACAAACCCAAATTCAGGCCATTTACTACCAGGGAAATATAGGCGGAGGGCTGGCTGTTAGATCAGTTAAAGATTCAGGCGGCTGGATTATCGGGCAATCTGGACAAATTCTGGCCTGATATCAAGGATAGTAAATGGATAGGAGGCCAGGCCGATGGATGGGAGCGGGTTCCCTACTGGCTGGATGGCTTTATACCCTTGGCATGGTTGTTAGATGATGAGGATATGAAAGACAGAGCAAGACGCTATATTAACTACATAATAGATAATCAATCTGATGACGGATGGATTTGTCCTGATGATACCCAAGATCGTGCCAGATACGATGTTTGGGCAAAGCTTCTTATCCTAAAGGTCCTTGTAGTATACTACGATTGTACGGAGGATGAAAGAATCCAGGGCGTTGTCAAAAAGGCCCTGCAGGCACTGGATAGGCATATTGACAGAGCCCCCTTGTTTAACTGGGGTCAGTTTAGATGGTTCGAAGGCCTTATTTCTATCTGGTGGTTGTATGAAAAAACAGAGGAGGACTGGTTATTAGATCTTGCAACCAAGCTTTGGGGTCAGGGTTTTGACTGGCATTCCTTCTTTAAATACTGGCCATATAAAGAGCCTGTCAGCAAGGGACGTTGGAGCTATATGAGTCATGTAGTAAACAATGCCATGATGCTAAAGGCAGGAGCCCTGCTTTGGAGGATGACAGGTTCAAAGGAACACTTAGAATATGTCAATGAAATGGTAGATATGCTGGATAAATACCATGGCATGGTTACAGGAGTATTTACCGGGGATGAATGCCTGGCAGGTACCAGCCCGGTTCAGGGTACAGAGCTTTGTGCAGTAGCAGAATATATGTATTCCTTGGAACATCTAATATCTATAACCGGTCAGGCAAAGTGGGCAGACAGGCTGGAAAGAATAACCTATAATGCCCTGCCTGCTACCTTCAGTCCTGATATGTGGACTCATCAGTATGACCAGCAGGTAAACCAGGTGGAATGCAGCACTCAGGAGGATCCCATATTTAAAACCAACGGCGGTGAATCAAACCTCTTTGGCCTGGAGCCTAACTTTGGCTGCTGCACTGCAAACCTAAGTCAGCCCTGGCCAAAGTTTGCCCTGTCAACCTTTATGGAAAGCCAAGATGGTATTGCTGCTATAGTATATGCCCCTTCCTCACTTAAGACAAAGGTCAAAGATGCAGATGTATCAATAAGGATGGATACCCAATACCCCTTTAGGGATACCATAAATTTTGTGGTTAATTCATCCCGGCCTGTAGAATTTACAATATGGCTTAGGATTCCTGATTGGACAAAGGAACCACGGGTAGAAATAAATAATAATGTTTTAGAAATAGATAAGCCTGGCTTTTATCCACTAAAGATGAAATGGGAAGGGCAAATATGCTTTACCTTAAAACTTCCCATGACAGTATCAATAGTTCCAAGACCTAACAATTTATATGCTGTAACACGAGGTCCCCTGGTTTACTCCCTGCCTATAGAAGAGGAGTGGGTACAGATAAATCAGGATATAGAGGGACGAGAATTCCCCCATTGTGATTATGAGGTGCTTCCCAAAAGTCCCTGGAACTATGGCCTTTGTATTGATAAGGATAATGTGGAGGAAAGCCTTAAGGTAGAAGAACTCCCTCTTGGAGACTGTCCCTTCTCGCCCCAGGGTGCGCCTGTGGTCATCAGGGTCAAGGGCAGGAAGGTAGACTGGGAGATGGAAAAAGGCGCTGCAACCCCAGCCCCTGGAATGGACTGGATTTGTGATGAGGTAGAAGAGCTTATGTTAATTCCCTATGGATGCACAAATCTTAGAATAACAGAGATGCCTTTAGTTTAGCTGTTAAAGCTAATCATATAAATTAAACTTTAGGAGGATGAGCATGACCTATATCGCAGATAACAACAGATATTCTAAAATGAAGTATAACCGTTGTGGTAAAAGTGGCCTGTTTTTACCTGCAATTTCCCTGGGCTACTGGCACAACTTTGGTTACAACGACAGCTATGAGAATATGCGCCAGATGACCTTTACAGCTTTTGACCTGGGGATCACACACTTTGATTTAGCCAACAATTATGGTCCCCCACCGGGAAGCGCAGAGGAGAACTTTGGAAAGATTCTAAAGCAGGATCTTAAGCAGTACCGGGACGAGATGATCATCTCCACCAAGGCAGGCTATTATATGTGGGAAGGGCCTTACGGTGAATGGGGTTCTAGAAAATACATGTTAGCCAGTCTGGATCAAAGCCTAAAGCGTTTGGGAGTAGACTATGTGGATATTTTCTATTCCCACAGGCCTGATCCCGATACTCCCTTAGAAGAAACCATGGGTGCTCTTGACACCGCAGTCAGGCAGGGCAAGGCCTTGTATGTAGGTATTTCAAACTACAATAAGGAACAGACCAGGAAGGCCTATGAGATTTTAAAGGAACATAAAACCCCCTTTGTTATCCATCAGCCCTCTTACTCCATGTTCAACAGATGGATTGAAGAAGACGGGCTAAGGGACTATGCAAATGAAGTTGGTATAGGCATCATCGCCTATAGTCCCCTGGCACAGGGTCTTTTAACAGACAAATACTTAAAAGACATCCCGGAAGATTCCAGGATAGGAAAACAGTCCAGATTTTTGACCAAGGATGCATTGACCAAAGAAAGTCTGGAAAAAATTACAGCCCTTAACGAGATCGCCAAAAAACGGGGTCAGTCCCTTGCACAGCTGGCACTAACCTGGGTACTTCGGGATGGCAAGGTTACTTCTGTTCTTATTGGTGCAAGCAGGCCTGAACAGATAAAAGAAAATGTTGCAGCACTGGATAATCCTCACCTGTCCCAGGAGGAGTTAGATGACATTGAGGCTATATTAAGCCAATAGACTCTTAACTTAAAAAAGATTTGGGGAGGAGATAATCCTCCCTTTCTTTGTATAATCCTGGTATAATATAGGAAAATCATCTAAAAAGCTGAAAGGAAAAAGGGAAATGATAAAAAGGATTTTAAGGGAACGACCAGAAATTCTAATGTTTTTTGTCATGGTTTCAGCAATATCTTTAGGAAACGGCTTAAGCGATGCGGTTTATTCCAACTATTTTAAAGAGGTCTATAATGTTACGGCATTCCAGCGGGGGTTAATAGAGTTTCCCCGGGAATTACCAGGCCTGTTATGTGCATTTGTCATTGGTATCTTAGGCTTTCTGGGGGATTTGAGGGTGGCCTTTATAGCCCAAATCCTGGCCTTGGTTGGCGTGACCATGCTGGGTATTTTTACTCCCGTTTTTGCTGTTATGCTTATATTTCTCTTTACCAACTCCATGGGTATGCACCTTTTAATGCCCCTTCAGGATTCCATTGGAATGTCCCTGGCGGAAAAGGATCAGATTGGGCGGCGTATGGGTCAGTATTCAAGTATAAGAGCAGCCTTTAGCCTGGTTGCCGCTGTATTAGTATATTTCGGATTTAGAACAGGCTTTTTTTCCTTTAACACACCTGTTAAGTCAATTTTCCTAGTATCAGCAGCTGCCTTTGCAGTAGGGATTGTGATAACCACAGTTATGATCAGGCATATTAAACCTAGAAAAATGGCCCGTCAAAAGCTCAATTTAGTTATAAGAAAGGAATATGGCCACTACTATCTACTTACAATTTTACATGGAGTACAAAAACAGGTAGCATATGTCTATGGAACCTGGGTTATTGTAGATATATTGCTAAAGAGAGCCGATACCATAGCACTTTTAAATATTGCAGTTGGCTTTATATCTATATTCTTTTTAGACAGGATTGGCAGATGGATAGATAAGTTCGGTATCAAGCGCATGATGTATACCGAGGCACTTATATTCATTGGTGTGTATACAATATACGGCATGGTGGTATGGGGCATTACATCCAAGGTGCTGCCAGGCCAAGGTCTTTCTGTATTTATTGTATATCTACTCTTTATACTGGACAGACTGTCCATGCAGATGGGCATGATTAGGGCGGTTTACCTGCGATCTATTGCCTTTAGTGAGGAAGAGGTTATATCAACCTTGTCCATGGGAGTAAGTTTAGATCATATTATAGCCATACTTGCCGCTATTGCAGGAGGCTTTATTTGGTCTAAATGGGGCAGCCAGTGGGTTTTCTTTTTAGCAGCAGTATTTTCCCTGGGCAACCTTTATGTAGCCTATCAGGTCAAGGATAAGGAGGAAGATTCCTTACCTGATATAAATGAAATAAGTCAGTAGCAAGGGGGAGTATTAATGCAACCAATGACGGGTATTGAAAGAATAGGTAACATATTAAAAAGGCAGCCCGTAGACAGGATTGGACTCTTTGAAAGCTTTTGGGGAGACACTTACAAAAAATGGTCCGAACAAGGGCATATTAGAAAGGATGAAAACCTGGCAGACCATTTTGGCTTTGACATGGAGTATTACTGGGCTTTCAACCTGACGGCGGACTTAGATTTCCAGCCGGAAGTAGTAGAGGAAACCGAGGAAACTATCTTAATTCGTGATGGGAACGGAGCACTTTTAAGACGCCACAAGCTTCATGACAGCACTCCCGAACATGTTGATTTTCTGGTAAAGAACAGAGAGGACTGGGAAGAACATATAAAGCCCTTTTTAAAGCCTGACCGGAGGAGAATAAACTTTCAGGCTTACAGGCAGGCCAAAGCCTATGCCCGAGAAAAAAACCGCTTTTTTGCCTGGTGCGGGGTTAATGTATTTGAGTGCATGCATCCAGTGTGCGGTCATGAGTATATGTTAATGGGGATGGCCCTGGATCCCGACTGGGTAAAGGATATGGTAGAGACCTATGCCCAGCTGACCATTGATCTACAGGAGATCTTGTTTTCAGAAGAAGGTGAGCCCGACGGCATCTGGTATTTTGAAGACATGGGATTTAAGGGACGCCCCTTTATGTCTCCCGCCATGTATAAGGAGATTATTCAGCCAGGCCATATTAAAACCATAGACTATGCAAAAAGTAGAAACCTACCTGTTATTATGCATTCCTGCGGCATGGTAGAAAAGTTGGTTCCCGGTATGATTGAGGCAGGTATTGACTGTCTTCAGGTCATTGAGGTAAAAGCGGGCATGGATCTTTTAAAGCTTTACAGGGACTATGGAGATGTTTTATCCTTTATGGGCGGCATGGATGTAAGGGTTCTATACAGCAATGATTTAGAAAAGGTTAACAGGGAACTGGAGTCCAAAGTTCCCATAGTCATGGGCAAATACGGATACGTTCTACATAGCGATCATTCCATTCCAGACACTGTCAACTATGAAACCTATAGATTCTTTGTAGACAGAGGTCTGGAACTGGGCACTTATGGTTAATGTATTATTGTTGTTAATCTTTGAAAATGAATTATAAGGATGAATGATATGATACCTCCTTTTGTAGGCAGTCTGATTATTAGTTAGATTATCTACCAGGAGGTATTTTTTTGCGTTTTATCAGCTATATATATTGGTATAAAAAAGGCATAGCAAACTAAATAACTTTAAAATAAATCAATGAGGAGGCACTAGGATGAAAAGAGTGTTACTCAGTAATACGGATCTGTATGTTTCACCTCTTTGTATTGGCACTGTTAACTTTGGCACCTCTGTGGATGCTAAAGATGTTAAAAAACAGCTTGACAGGTTTGTTGAGTTAGGTGGCAATTTTTTAGATACCGCCCATGTCTATGGAGACTGGGAGCCAGGGCCAAGGGGAAGAAGTGAAAAGGTAATCGGCCAGTGGCTTGGTGAAACAGGACT
The DNA here is from genome assembly GCA_012735575.1 of Clostridiales bacterium. Lineage (GTDB taxonomy): Bacteria > Bacillota > Clostridia > Caldicoprobacterales > UBA3941 > JAAYGY01. Next base: position 3,763 of record JAAYGY010000003.1, on the reverse strand, counting down.
TAGGCAGGATATTGTCATAAGTACAAAGGGTGCTCATCCTGATATAAATACCGGTATGTCCAGATTAACCCCAGAGAATATAGAAAGGGATCTAAATGAGAGTCTGGAGCGTTTAAAGACCGACTATATAGACCTGTATTTCCTCCACCGCGACAATCCTGATGTCCCCGTAGGAGAAGTTTTGGACACTTTAGAAAAAGCCCGCACTCAGGGTAAGATTCGCTATTACGGCTGTTCCAACTGGACCCTTCCCCGCATAATTGAAGCCAGTGACTATGCCCGCCAGAAGAACATACCCGGCTTTGTCTGCAACCAGCTTATGTGGAGCCTGGCTGATATAAATTATGAGGGTATAGGTGATAAAACCCTTGTTTTGATGGACGAGGAAACCTATGAATATCATAAAAAAACCAAATTAAGCGCAATGGCATACACTGCTGTTGCTAAGGGATATTTTTCAAAACTGCAAAAGGGAGAGTCTATATCTGAAAAAATTTCATCCAGATATGATATACCTTCCAATAGACAAATCTTTGATGAACTAGTACAAATAGCCAATGAACTAAATGCAGATATTATTCAGGTTGAGCTGGCCTTTTTAATGCATCAGGAGTTTCCCGCCATTCCAATTGTATCTTTTAGCAGCTTGGAACAATTAGAACAGGCAATGAAAAGCTGTGAACTTAAATTAGATGAGGAAATGGTAAACAGGCTTCGCAGTATGAAAAAGTATTGTTAAAAATATTATGAGGGGGATGCATATGGCAATAATAGTTGATCAGGGAAAAAATATATTTACCCTGCACACTAAAAACTCAACTTATCAGATGAAGGTAGATGAACTGGGATTTTTGCTTCACACATATTATGGCAGCAGGATAGACAATACAGACATGTCCTATCTTATCTACAATATGGACAGGGGGTTTTCCGGAAATCCATATGAAATAGGGGGTAAGGACAGATCTTATTCCCTGGATACCCTGCCTCAGGAATACAGTTGCTTTGGTACCGGTGATTACCGCATAAGTGCCCTTAGGATAAAGAATGGTGATGGAAGCCGTGGGGTACAGCTGTATTATGATAAGTATATTTTAAATAAGGGAAAATACTCAATACCTGACCTACCGGCGGTTTATGCAGATGATGATGAGTCAGAAACTCTGGAAATTATCCTGAAAGATCCCTATTCCCATGTAGAGGTACATCTTTATTATGGGGTACTGGAGAAAAATGATATTATCACCAGGGCAGTTAAAGTAGTCAATAAAGGTTCTGAAAAAATAGTTGTGGAAAAGGCAGCAAGCCTGAGCCTGGATTGGATATCACAGGACTTTGATTGGATTACATTTTACGGAAGGCATAACATGGAGAGGATTCCTCAAAGAAGTGCGATCAATCATGGAATCCAGGCTATTGGAAGCGTAAGAGGAACCTCCAGCCATCACTATAATCCCTTTGCTATTCTTTGTGAAAAAGGAGCGGATGAAACAAAAGGGCAGTGCTTTGGAATCTCTTTTGTCTACAGCGGAGAGTTTTTGATGGAAGTTGAAAAGGATCAGGTAAACCAGACCAGGCTGGTGTGCGGAATCCATCCCGATAACTTTGAATGGAACCTGTTGCCGGGTGAGGAGTTTAACTCCCCTGAGGCCATTATGACCTATAGCCCCCATGGATTTGGCCAGCTTAGCAGGAATCTTCATGAAACAATCAGGGAACATATTTGCCGTGGGGAGTGGAAACATAAGAGAAGGCCAGTTTTAGTTAATAACTGGGAGGCAACCTATTTTAACTTTACAGGGGATCAGCTGGTTGAAATTGCAAAAGATGCAGCAAAGCTGGGAGTAGAGCTTTTTGTTCTGGATGATGGCTGGTTTGGCAAACGGGACAACGATAATTCTGGCCTGGGGGACTGGTATCCCAACGAAGAAAAACTGGGATGCAGCTTAAAAGAACTGGCCGAAAGAATTTTAGACACGGGAGTAGAGTTTGGAATTTGGTTTGAGCCGGAGGCCATATCGGAGGATAGCAATCTTTACAGGGAGCATCCTGAATGGGTAGTCCGTATACCCGGCCGGCCTCCAGCCCTAAGCAGAAATCAGCTGGTACTTGATTTTTCCAGAAAGGATGTACAGGACTATATAATTGAAAGAATGTCTGATATTCTTTCAGAGGTGCCCATAACCTATGTAAAATGGGATTTTAACAGGAGCATCTGTGATAAATTTAGTAATGAGCTGGGTCCGGAGTATCAAGGGGAATTTGCACATAGATATGTTTTAGGGCTTTATCGTGTATTGGAGGAACTGACCACCAAATTCCCACATATCCTATTTGAGGGATGCAGTGGTGGTGGCGGACGCTTTGACCCGGGCATGCTTTATTATACCCCCCATATCTGGTGTAGCGATAATACGGATCCCATTGCAAGGCTGACTATTCAGTACGGAACCTCTTTTGGATACCCGGTTTCTACTGTGGGAGCACATGTTTCCACGGTCCCCAATCATCAGACCAGACGGGTTACACCTTTTTCAACCAGAGCCTATGTAGCAATGTCCGGTATATTTGGCTATCAGCTGGATATCAGCAAGATGACCGAAGAGGAAAAGGATGATATTAGAAAACAGATTGAAATATACAAAAATCGTTATGATTTAATCCAAAATGGACACTATTACCGCTTGCTGCCACCTACTTCAGATATGTGTACAGTTTGGGAAATAGCTGCCAAAGATGGTAAGGAGGCAATTATAACTGCTGTATATCATAATGTAGAAGCAAATCCAGCCCCTGTTATGGTGCAGGTACAAGGGTTGAATGAAAGTGGTAGTTATCAGCTTGAATTAGACACTGTATTTTGGGAAGATAAATTGGACGAAAAGGTCAAAAATTGGCTGTTAAGCAAACTACCTTATGGTTATGGTGAAGGTGAATTAATTAGCGGTGCGGCACTAATGAAGGGTGGGCTGGTAATCCCACCGGCATTTCAGGAATACCAGGCTTGGCAGATCATTATAAAGCAGTGTTGAATATAGACAAGAGGTAAGTTATATGAATGAATTTAAAAAGTATCTGGAAAAAATAGAAAATCCTGTTCATAGAGAGAAACTGGAAGGGCTTTTAAGGCACATAGCCGATGAAATTGACTTTGACTTGATGGACAGGATTATAGAGTACAACATTGAGGATAAGAAGGACATGACAAGGTTCTGGCGTTAAAATAATATAGATTGTTTTTAGTATATTATAGGGGTTATGCATAACTAATGGATGATGAATTTATTGGAGGCAATGAAAGGTTTAATAATCCTGTTTGCCAGAAGTGTTTATTCAAGTCCGAAATAGTGTTTAAATACCTGGGTTTAATATTTAGAGATTACAATGTAAAAGTTTCTCGGTTATGGAAATATTAAATTGAGCCATGGTTCATCTTCCTCGGTTTGATATTGGGTTGCAAAAATATCTTACCCGAGGTATGAGCTTTGGCTCTAATTATTTATCTATTACACAATTATACTAACTTAATTGTTGTATTACATGCATTGATCCAGAACTATATTTTAGATTAATCCATGTAGGCCTTTTTATTGTTTGATATTTATATAATTTTATAATATACCTTAAATTAAAATATCTAAATTGCAATATTAAATGCAACACTTATTGAGAAAACCACGCATAATCTTTTAGTTGCAATTGTCAAGGGAAGGGTGGAGATTTTCGTAGAAAATACTACCCGACCTTGACAATGGAATTAATG
>JAAYGY010000018.1 GCA_012735575.1 Clostridiales bacterium | reverse complement strand
TATTGCCTTACTATTATTTTGCCATGTAGCGATCATATACGCCTTGATAGATTTCAATAGCGCGCTGAATACCCATATTTTCTACTTTTTCTAACAGTGCTGGAATCTCATCAAGAGATTTGGTTCCAACGATTACACCGATAAAGACTTCATCGATGGCAGTATTAACGTCTGTCATAATCTGGTTATATTCCTCTGCTTCATCTTGGTTCATCATTAGTGGAGGTACCAAGAGACCAGTATCAGCCTGCCAGTAGTTCTCATGAGCACGTGCTGATTCATCAGTTGTCAGTTCAATAGATGCAAATGCATCATAACTCATAACTTTAGGCCATGAACCCCAGGTAGGCAGTGCAAACTCAAATACTTTATCACTGAATGAGAACTCAGGATCATTGGTTACTGCTTCTGTCCAGGTACGGTTTCCATCAGCATCTTTGGTATATGATACACCTTCAACACCCCAGTTGATGATCTCGCTGCCTTCTTCGGTGTACATATAATCAAATAGCTTTAAGATAGCTTCGATTGTACCATTTTCTTCAGCAGTTGCGGTTACACAGGTACCCTCATTTGAAGCTGCATATCTAACATGAGCATCATTTGCTGTATATGGTTTACCTGCTGGTCCAGTCACTGGTACCATACCATATAGTTCAATAGCATCTGCTTTATCGGGATTATGAGTTTTTAAAGCATCGGACCAGAAAGCATAGTTACCGGTATATGCAAAGAAGAACCCTGCCTGATCACTGGTAATCTTTGCTTCCTTCGCACTTCCATCCTGTGATGCGAATTCAGGATCAATTAAGCCTTCGTCATACCACTTTTTCATTGTTGTTAGGAAATCGGTGAAAGCCTGTCCGTCCTTATACTCTGTCCAGTAAGTCATTTTTCCTGTATCAGGGTCAATATATGGCATGTTATAGCGCAATCCCCAAGCTGCCATTAAAAAATTAATTAATCCTTTACCACTGTCATCAGTCATGGGAATCTCATCATCTTTATCCCCGTTACCATTAGCATCTTGTTCTTTAAATGCCTTTAAGGCAGTGTACAGTTCATCAATAGTGGTAGGTACATCCAAACCAACATTGTCCAACCAGTCTTTTCTTATTGCATAACCAGCGTAGGCACCACGCTTCAATTCATTCTCAATATGACAGAAGAGTGCTGAGGTACCATCGTCTAAGGTTACTGCACGTCTTAGCTGTTCGTTTTCCTCAAGTAAGCCAAACCAAGTAGGCATTAATTGCTTGTACTCTTCATTTGCACTTACATCTACAACTATACCATCATCAATAGCGGCTCTTAATCCACCGTTATAGTTGTTCCAGTTCATGTATACAGCATCTGGATAATCTCCTGCTGCTAACAGGATGTTAACTGCCTGGTTGTAGTCATCACCAGAGCTTGGTCCCATGAAATTGATTTTTACATTCATACGTTTTTCTAGTTCTTGTACCCACAGTGCATCGTCATAGTCGGTGATGTTGTTTCTGTTAAGTCTGGGACGATAATAGGTAAATTCTACAACTTCACCTGATGACTGATCTTCTGTGTCTTCATCTTGATCTTGATTATTTGTTGTGTCTGTTGTAGCCTGGTTTGAATCTCCGGCTTTTTCATCGGCTACTCCAGTGTTGCTGCTATTGCTAGCGCAAGCTGCTAACATGGAAATTACTAGAGCTAGTACGATGATTAGGCTAAGTGTTTTTTTCATTAATCTTTCCTCCTTGATTATTGTATTTGTTAGTATATATTTATCAGTTAGTACTGATAAAGCCAAATTTTGTTTAACCTTTTAAAGCACCTATCATTATTCCCTTTGTAAAATACTTTTGTAGGAAGGGATATACACAGATAATAGGTACAATAGAAACGATTATAGTAGAGTATTTTAACAGCATACGGGCTGCATAGTCTTCTCCTGCTTGATACATGGCAGTACCAGCCACTGAAGCCTGAGTATCATTTTGAATAAGTATGGAACGTAAAACCAGCTGTAATGGATATTTTGTTGGAGTCTTAATATAGATAAGAGCACTTGTCCATGAATTCCAGTGTCCCACCATATAGAATAGAGATATTGCTGCAATTGTGGGTTTAATCAAGGGAATCATAATATTTACCAGTACCCAGAATTCGCCTGCCCCATCAAGCCGTGCTGACTCCTCCAACTCAACAGGTACCGAGTTAAAGGCTGTTCGAAGTATTATAACATTATAGGTGTTAATTAATCCGGGAAGAATCAATGCCCATAAACTATCTATTAGTCCCAATGCATTAACCACCAAATATGTGGGTATAAGTCCTCCACCAAAGTACATTGTAAAAACCGCCAGAACAGTAATAAGTCCGTGCCACATCATATTACGCCTGGAAAGTACATAGGCGAATAGTAAAGAAGCAATCATATTACATAATGTACCAACTATAGCAATGTAAATGGTGACCATATATCCATTAACGATACCATCATTATTAAAAACCATACTGTATCCGCCTGTTGAAAAGCCCAAAGGTGCTAATAATATTCCCCGATGTGCCATTAATCGGAGGGGCTCACTAAAAGATGCAAATAATACGTATATAAAAGGATATAGTGTCACAACAATTAAGAAACACATAAGGAGTACATTAAAAGTATCAAAAATCCTACTGGCTACTCCCTTCTTGCCATAATTCCAAGCAACTGCTTTTTCTTTGCTTGCTCTCATATCTTTTCCCCCTAATCCTTATCCTTGAACACACTTCTATTACCAAAGCGATATATCGCTAACCTTCTTGCTCACATAGTTTACTAGAATTAATAAGACAAAGTTTACAATTGAGTTAAATAAACCTACTGCTGTACTATAACTATAGTTCCCTTGCAGCAAACCGTAACGATATACAAAACTGGAAATTACGTCTGATGTTTCATAAATTGATTCGTTATATAATAGGATGATCTTCTCAAATCCAACGTTCATAATACTACCAACACGAAGTATTAACATTATTATAATAGTTGGCAAAATAGCAGGTAATGTTACGTGCCATACTCGTTGAAACCGATTGCATCCATCTATAGCCGCAGCATCTAATAACTGAGGATCTACTCCTGATAGTGCTGATAGATAAATGATCGATCCATATCCTACTCCCTGCCATATTCCTGATGCTACGTAAATGGTTCGGAAATATTTTGGATCCTGCATGAAAATAGTCTTTTCTATACCAAACATGTTAATAACCTGATTTATTAAGCCCTCATAAGAAAGGAAATCCAGTAAAATACCGCAAATAACAACCTGAGAGATAAAGTATGGCAAATATGTGACAGTTTGTACTGTACGTTTAAACCGTTGACTTACTAGCTCATTAAGTAACAATGCCAGAATAATTGGAGCTGGGAGACCGAATAATAGATCATAAAAGTTAATTAGCAATGTATTTCTTAATAATCTACCAAAATAATGGCTAGAAAAGAATTGCTTAAAATACTTTAATCCAACCCAGTCACTACCCCATATGCCTCGGGCAGGTCTGTAGTTTTTAAAGGCAATCATTATTCCACCCATAGGTGCATAACAAAAAATGAAATAATAAGACAAACACAACAAGGCTATTAAATAAATAATTTTATTTCGCTGCCAGTCCTTCACGAGCCGTGCGCGAAAAGATAAGTTTTCATATGAAGCCAAGCCGCCTTTATATGATACTTTATTGCTTTTTATCTCTGTTTTGTTCATGACTTGCACTCCTTTATAGTTTATATAAAATTGCGAAAATTAAAGTGTTTTTCTTTGCTAATTTTTGTTTCTAAAGTTAAGTCATATCTTACCAAGCTTGTTAAATAAATTTTGATATAAGTATCTGTCAGTTATTATCTTTACTTATAAGTACAAGCATTTATCAGCTAAAACAAGTGATGTTCCTTTTTTGACAACAATTGCGATACAAAACGATGTATGAGAATATCTGGCTTTATCGCGAAACGTTTCGTTTTTATTGTTATAACACCCTATTTTGTCGAAGTCAAACATTTTTTGTATTATTATCTTTCAACGTGTAATTGGGGCTTTTTGCCTTGGCTTTTTTATTTGTCTATCTCAGTCATCAGAGGCCTTATAGAATCTCCAATAATAAGTTTAGTTTTTAAACGATAAACGGATGGAAAATTAACCTTGTCTCCCTTCATCCTGTTTAACAAGGTTTTAGCTGCTAATTTACCGATTCCTTCCATAGGCTGCACTACAATGGAAGGTGCGGGCTTTATGACCCTGGCCAGCTGTAAATTGTCAAAGCCAATAAATGAAAGCTGATCAGGAATGCGGATATTGTTCTCATTTATAGCCATAACGGCACCTAAGGTCATATCATAGTTAGTAACAAAAACTGCGGTTGGAGGATTCTTCATTTTAATAAACTTTTCCAACTGACTGTATCCACTTTCTACATCATAGTTTCCGTACAAAATAAGGCTTTCATCTATCTCTAAACCATAATCCTCATGAACCCGAATATAACCTTTTAAGCGTTCTGCTGTAGTATAGATATCCTTAGGCCCTGTAATAATCCCTATACGCCTATGACCCCCGATTATAAACTGTTCCACTGCATTATAGGCTGCATTTGAGTTGTCAGTTAATATAGTGTCACATTCCAGTTCTTTTATCATTCGATCAATTAACACTACTGGAATATCTTGATCCAGTACCTGCTGAATATGCTGCCAGTCTCTTCCATGTGGAGCCATAATAATTCCATCTACCTTTTTATTAACAAGGAAACTCAATTTTTCTTTTTCCAGATTAAAATCTTCACGGTAGACACATATAATGGTACTATATCGGTTCTTTAACAATATATTTTCTATATGGGAAATGATTGTAGTAAAGAAATTATTTTCCAGAGTGGGTATTAGTATCCCTACTGTCATAGTTTGATTAGTTTTTAATCCTCTGGCCAGCTCATTTCTTCTAAAATTTAGTTCTCTAATAGCTTCTTCAATCTTTATACGATTTTTTTCTAATACATTACCACCATTAAGATATTTTGAGATAGTAGCTATAGACAGGCCGGTATATTTGGCTACATCTTTTATTGTTGCGGAGATTTTGATCACTCCTATCATGAAACGTTTAGCTATTTTTAGTGTATCACTGCTGTTTCTATAAGTCAATTGTTTTTCAATAATTTTCCTTGATTATAATTAATTGAATATTGATTTCCAAATTTAAAGCCCTTTGGAATCACGAAGTTCCAGAGGGCTTTATACCTGTATTGATATTAATAGCTATACTATTAATATATAGGAAGCTCAACACCTTTTCTCACGAAGAGAGGAATAATATCTATGGGTGTATCCACCTCAATAGTCTGACCTCCCTGGAATTCCTGGCCTGTCCATGCATTTTTCCATTCAGTTCCTTCAGGAAGATATACTTTTCTGCTTTCCATCTTGGCGTACAACACAGGAGCAACCAGTACATCCGGACCGAACATATACTGATCATCTACTTCCCAAGCGGTCTTATCTTGAGGGAAGTCATAAAAGAGAGGACGAATAACAGGAGTTCCCTTCTCGTGGGCTTCCTTCATTAGTTCCTTTACATAAGGTTTTATTCTTTCCCTTATTTCCATGTACTTTTTACAAATTTCATAGACTTCCGGTCCATAACTCCACACTTCATTGGCAGCCCCTGAACTGCATACTCCTCCACCTTTTGTTCCTAGAGGCTCTGAATGGGGCTCTCTATCTCCATGCAGTCGCATAACTGGACAGAATGTTCCGTATTGGAACCATCTTACAAACACTTCACGGAACTCCGGATCATCGGGATTACCTCCGTGGAAACCTCCGATATCCGTTGTCCACCATGGGATTCCTGCAAGTCCTACATTGAGTCCGGCAACTAATTGATCCCGCATACTCCTAAAGGAAGAGTGAATATCTCCAGACCATAAGAGTGCACCGTAGCGCTGACTTCCTGCCCAAGCACATCTTATGAGGTTAATAATATTTTCTTGACCAGCTTCCTTCATCCCATCAAAGAATGTCTTTGCATACATTACAGGATAGATATTTCCTATCTGTACATTAGGACCGAGATGGTATCTATATAGATCAAAGTGATAATAAGTATATTCCGGCTCAGCTTCATCCAACCAGAAAATCCTTATTCCCCGGTCATAATAATTTTTCTTTATCTTTTGCCATACATATTCTCTAGCCCCTGGATTAGTTGGATCAAAATGAACAGTATTACCGTGGAAATCCATAGCTATACGATGTCCTCTATCTGTTCGAATGAGATACCCATTCTCTACCATTTCATCATAATTCTCACTCCTATGATCAACAGTAGGCCAAATGGACACCATTAGCTCAATTCCCATTTCCTTTAGTTCTTTAATCATAGCATCTGGATCTGGCCAATAATCGGGATCAAATTTCCATTCCCCTTGCATGGTCCAATGGAAGAAATCTATGACTATCACAGATATGGGCAGTCCTCGTCTCTTATATTCACGTGCTACTTCTAAAAGTTCTTCCTGAGTTTGGTATCGAAGTTTACATTGCCAAAATCCCATAGCAAAATCTGGCATCATAGGAACTGTGCCTGTAGCCTTCGCATAGGTTTCTTCAATCTCCGCAGGTGTATCCCCAGCACATATCCAGTAGTCAATAATTTTAGATGAGTCAGCCTGCCAGGTAGTAATATTTTTACCAAAGGTAACACGTCCAATTGCTGGATTATTCCAAAGCATCCCATAGCCGAGGCTGGATATCATAAAAGGTACACTAGCCTGGGAGTTGCGGTGAGCCAGTTCCAGTTCACATCCCTTAAGATTTAGAAAAGGCTGTTGATACTGTCCCATCCCGAATATCTTTTCTTCAGGATTAGACTCAAAACGCATGGTGATTGAATAGTCTCCGCCAAGAATTGGCTTAAATTCTCTAGCCTCTATTTCTAAAGCTGATGCAAAGCCTGTAGGTTTTGTGTCAGGTTCGAACTTATATTCCTTCCTGTTTCTAACATATTCCTCCAGTAACAGCTCACCTTTTTGATTATAAAAGGTAATCTTGCCAGCAGTGTTTAACTCTGCCTTGATCTTGCCATTTACAATGCTTGCACCATATGGAGTGATGGATATTTCTGCCTTAGATTCTTCAGAGCTCAATAAAGCCCAGTCTTCCATAGGCATTTCCGGCATCTTTGTTGCCCTAACTCGAAGAGCGTTGTCACCCCATGGTTCGATCCATAGTTTTTCTGCATCGTAGCTGAAAATAAGACGCTGATCTTGTTTTGTAAACATACAATACCCCCTATAAAATTTATATTTTATTTTTTAAGGTTGTCCTTAAAAATCAATTTCTTCTATGGTAAACTTTTATATATTCACCTGTTGGAAATCCTGTCACCTCTTTAAATACTCGACAAAAATACTTAGTATCTGAATAGCCCACTCTTTCTGCAATTTCATAAATCTTTAAATCCGTTTCTATTAATAACTCCTTTGCTTTATTAACCCTATATTCTTTTAAGAAAGTGGTAAAATTCTGTCCTACCTCTTTACTGAATAGATAACTTAAATATTCTTGTGTAACATTTAACTGGTCTGCGATATCGCTAAGTTGTATTTTATTAAAGTAGTTTTCTTCAATAAAATTAATACTTTTTCTTACAAGTAAACTATAAACAGGATTATTTTTTTGTTTCAGGTTGAATTCATCTATATAATTTATTAAACTGCTAAAATTTTCTTCTAATTCATATCTTGTCACAGAAGTCTTTATGCTCTGCAGTATATCTTTTTTGGTTATATACTTGAACATATTGTAATCTATCTCTTTAATGAAATTTAAGATGGCGAAAGCTAAGCGGTGAAACACTTCAATTATTTGATCCGGCGAGTAATATTCAGATTTATAGTATGATAAAAATACTTCTAAGCAGTAATTTAGACTAGTTGTATCATTATTTCTAATATGTATTAACATAGATTTCTCAATCTCATAAGGATATTTTAGTTTTTTAAGCTTAATATTAGCTAACTTACTTGGAGTAATTACTGAATTATATCCCAATGCTAAAGACCATTTTAGACTTTCTTTTGTTTCCTCAAACTTATAATTTAATTTGCTCAAATCATCCACTTTAGTCCAGGCGAAAATCACTTTTCTTTCAGCTAAGGATTCTAAATGTGGAATGAGATTCCATTTAATATTATCAGCTATTTGGGAAAAATCCTGGTCACAAGACACAATGAATACTATCCCATTGAATGAATTTAATCTTGTAGTATAATACTGTAAACCCTTTAAATTTTTTAAAAACTTTGATATACTTCTTTCAATCTTAATACTTTCACTTATTTCTATATCACCAGTATATATTAACGATAAAGCCACATTTCTTTTATTTCTCATTAATGAACTGCTGCTGGAAAGTGTCTGCATCTCTATCTGGTCTATGTCATCTCCTAATAATAAAGATTCGAATATTCTTTTTTTCATATACTCTTTTCTAAACTTTTCTTTTTTCTCGTTATCTAATTTCCTCTTTATTTTATCTAAAACCTTTCTCATATCATCGTAGGTAATAGGCTTTAGAAGATAATCTTCAACCCCTAAATAAATCCCTTTTTTAGCATATTCAAACTCAGCATGACCTGTAATAATAACTGTTTTTGTATGAATCCCCTTTTTTTGCAGCTGATATACCATGTCCAAACCATCCATTTTGGGCATTCGAATATCACATATTATTAAATCGGGTTTTAGAGTTTCTACATATTTTAAGCCATCATAACCATTATCAGCTTCAGCTACAACTTTATGCGTCTGATCTATACTATTGATTAACCTTATTATCCCTTCTCTAGATTTAACCTCATCTTCAACAACAATAATTTCCAATCCCCACACCTACCTTTTAGGTAAGATTGAATCTATTATTAGTTGATTGGTATATATAGCAACACAGTAGTTCCAATATTCTCCTCGCTAAATATCTCTACTTTTCCCCTATCATCATAATACATCCTCATTCTGTTATACACATTAGATATACCGATAGATTCGTCTATAACATCATAATTTGAACTGATCTTACTTCGGATATTTTCTAACTTATCTTTACTAATTCCTTTCCCATTATCTTCAATATGAAAAACCAGGTAATCTGCGTCCATTAAACTCACTGTTACAAGTAGTCTCCCACCTTTTTTACAGTCTTCAAATCCATGGATTATGGAATTCTCTATAAAGGGTTGTAATAATAATTTATGTATATAATAATCATGGGTTCTATCGTCTATCTGCACCTCATACTCAAAACAGTTATTAAATCTAACCTGCTGAAGATAAACATATTGTTCCAGCCACTCTATTTCTTCGCGAACTTTGACCATAATATTGATATTACTTATTGTATATCTTAGGATATTAGCTAATTTTTTTAGCATTTGGCTAATCTCATACTCTTTTTTATCTATAGCCATCCAGTTTATACAATCTAGTGTATTGTATATAAAGTGGGGATTAATTTGTGCTTGCAAAGCTTTTATTTCAGCCTCCTTATGCTTACGTGTTACTTCATTAATATAAATTCCCTGGGCGGTTACTTTCTTTAATAAGTCACTTATTGTTTGCACCATCTTGTTAAAATTGTCACCTATAGTAGCAATTTCATCTTTGTCTTTTAACTCTACTTGAACTGACAGATCACCTTTTTGAACCATATTCATGGCATTAATTATTTTTTGTACTGATTTTGTGAAACTACTTGAATATAACAAAATGACTGTTAGAGAAAATATTATTATTATAGTGCCCAAAAGAATTAGAATAGTTCTAAAGAAATATAGGTCCCTGAATAAACCATCCTTGTCAACTATATTTATAATAGTCCACCCAAGCTCGTCTATTCTCTTTTCATTAAGAATAAATGGTTTGTTTTCAAATAATGGTGCTTGCTTTATAAAGCTTTCAAATATATTTTTATCATTATAGTTGCTGCCAATATAATCATATATAGTTTTACCTATTAATTCCTTATCTAAAAAAGATATTATTTCACCAGAATCATTAACAATAAAAGAATATGTACCAACAAGTCTTTTCTGTCTATTACCATAATCCGGATTACATATATTTTCTATAACATCTGCATCAATTCCAATAACGATTATCCCGTATATTTTTGGTTTTATCAAATCCCTTATGGGAATAGCCAGATTTAGTAGACAAGTATTAGTATATACTGAGTCCGATTGTACGCTAGAAGGCATTAGTGTAATATTGGAAGATGAGTTTATAGAGCTATTATATATTTTTTTATTAAATTTTTCGTTGCTCCATATGCTACCGATTAATGTATCTAGTTTTTTGTCATAAAACACAACCTCATGGTTTTGATTCATAAAGGCTATACTTCGTATGTCACTATTTAAAAAAGAATATCCTGCAAATTTATTTTTTAATTTATTAGATGCAGTAGCTGATTCCAACTCTGTCCCTTCATTAATATTTTTCACTAACTTAATTATCTCGGAATCGCTTGCAATTCTATAGCATATATGCTTATATGAATTTACTGTTGTTTCAATTCTTCCCTTAGTATGAATTAAATTATATTCAACTAAGTCATTTATCTTAACCGTCAAATTATCTGAGTAATATTTAAAAGACACAATACTAAGAAAAAGAATAGGAAGTATAGATGCAAAAATATATATAAAAATCATTTTTGCTTTTAAGCTGCACCTTGTATAATCAAATCTTTCCTTTATTCTCTTAACAATATCTGGCCAGATCTTTCTATCAGTATAGCCCATATTCTACTTCCCCCAGCAGAAATAAGTCCACCAAAGAATTGTTGCAGTCTGTTTCTATATATTTTCACGATTAATTACATTATAACACATAAACATTGCTTAGCCACGATTTTTCAACCCTTTACAGAACCGCTTGTCAATCCACTTACTATATATTTTTGCAGGAATATAAATATAATAATTACAGGGGTTACGAGAAATACGGCATAGGCCATAATTTTATTCCACTCAGTACCATACATATCCATAAAATGATAAATACCTGCTGTTAAAGGTCTCATTTCTGCTATATTTATAAAAGTCATAGCATATATTAGATCGTTCCACGCAAACAGAAATGCAAATGAAATTGCTGTAATTAGGCCAGGATAAGATAAAGGAAGCATTATTCTTACAAAAGCAGAAAAAGTATTGCAACCATCAATTTTTGCTGAATCCTCTAGATCCTTTGGTAGACTTAAAAAGTAAGGTCGAAGTATCAAAACTATAAATGGTATAGCAATTGTACTATCCGAAAAAATTGGTGCCAGGAAAGTATTTAAAAACCCAAACCCCTTATAAATTAAGAATAGTGGTGTCAAAACTAATGTGGCAGGTAGCATTTGAGTAATTAAGAATGTAAGTATAAAAATCTTACTGCCCCTCATTTTAAACCTAGCAAGTCCATATGCTGCCGGTATACCTAACAGCATTGACACTATCATTGAACATGTAGCTATAAGAAGACTGTTTAGAAACGGTCGTATTATGCTGTTGGGGCCAAATAGCTGATCATAATAAGCATCAAACTGAATTTGACGTGGAAATAAAGTTTGAGGTGATTGGAAAATCTCCGCATTGGGTTTTAAAGAGCTAATAATAAGCCAATAAAGTGGAAATAAAAATATACAAGATATGATTATGGCAATAACATTTATAAATATAGATTTACGCCTACCTGATAATCTAAAAAATTTCAATTTACATCACCTCGTCTCTATTGATTAATGCTAGATAACCAAGACTTACAACAAATAGGAAGGCAAATAAAATATTTGCAACCGCAGCTCCCTGACTGAAATTATATATAGTAAAAGATAGTCTATAGGAATAAGTAGATAATACTTCAGTAGCGTTTACTGGGCCTCCACTAGTCATTACATATATAAGATCAAATACCTTAAAAGTATAAATAAAACCTAATATTAAAACAGATAGAATAGCAGGCCTCAACATGGGAATAGTTATGTAAATAAATCTTCTGAACACATTAGCTCCGTCAATGCTGGCACTTTCATAGAGTTCATAAGGAATAGTACTAAGACCAGTATTAAGGAGAATCATATTAAAGGGAATACCTATCCATGCATTGGCAATTATTACGCCCCACATAGCAGTACTTTCATTTATTAGCCAACCTACAGGTTCTTCAACCACATTAAAGAACATAAGAATATCATTTATAATTCCATTACTAGGGCTTAACATGAATTTAAAGAGTAGTGCAGTAACGGTTACGGGAACCATCCAACTTATTACTATTAATCCCCTTAGCCGCTCAGCTAATCTAAATTTCATATTAAAAAATAGTGCAAGACCAAAGCCAACTATAAACTGAATAACTATAGAACCTATTGTATAGAACAAGGTGTTTTTTGTGACATATATTACCAAACCATCTTTAAACAAATCTATATAATTACTAAATCCAATAAACTGTCTAGTATTTTCCCTAATGGTCATTACATCCACTTTTTGCGTACTAATTATAATATTATATATTATTGGATACCCAATAAGCGTTAACATAAATATAAGAGCAGGAAGGACAAATAAATATCCATAATACTTTTCTCTTTCTTTTCCAATTCTCCGCATAACTTTCATTTGGCAATGACAACCCCTTATCTCATTTTTTAGTACAAGTGTCAAGTAATCTTGACACTTGTACTATAGCATTATTCTTTCAATGCCTCCTGAGCTTTTACCTGTGCATCTTTTAATGCTTGTTCAGGTGTTTTGACTCCGGTAATGGATTCATGCATAGCTTCTGAAATAGCTGTTGATATCTCTGGCCATTTAGGATGTGGTCCTCTAGGCATTGCATATTCCATTTGCTCACCAAATACAGATAACACAGGGTCGCTTTTCCAATGATCACTTGATTCCAGTATATCTTTCCTTGGTGGGAACTTTCCTGTATCCTTATTAAACTTTTCCGATCCTACTCTACCACAAATGTATTTTAAGAATTCCCAGCCTCCGTCTACATCTTTTCCATTAATTATTCCAAAGTTTTCTCCCCCTAAAACTGATGAGTATTTTACGTCTTTTGGAATCTTGGCTACATGCCAATTTTTATCCGGAGCATCCCTCTTGGTCGTCTCAATATTCCACGGTCCATTAATCATCATAGCGGCTTTTCCTGTAGCAAATTGTTTCTGAACATCTGCTTGTGTCCAGTTAATTATCTCGTTACTCATATAACCTTCTTTTACCATATCAGTTATATAAGTCAATGCTTTAACCGCATCTGGGCTATCTAGAGTTTCAACATCAGCACCAGCCGATAACAACCAGGGTAAAAATTGGAATACTCCCTCTTCATTTTTTACTGCTGATATTGCTAAGCCATAAACTCCATCTTTAGTTAGTTTCTTCGCTGCCTCCATTAACTCATCCCATGTTTGGGGAACATCTACGCCTGCTTCCTTTAACATATCTTCATCATACCATAGTGCCAAGCAATTACTATTATGGGGTAATCCATAATATTTACCTTCATACACAGTTGACAATAATGGTCCTTCAAAGAACTGTTCTGTTTCTTCCCATCCTTCTACCTGCTCTGTTATGTCTTCAAATAAGCCCATGGCACTAAATGCAGCATGTTCCGGATTATCTACCATCCCTACATCAGGCAGCACATCTCCTACCAAACCAATAGAATACTGCTTTAATAACTCTTCCCTCGGAATAAATTCCTGAGTTACATGATACTTATTCTGTGAAGCATTAAAATCCTCCACAACCTCTGCAAAAGCTGTTCCATCGTATTCCGGATTAAAATAATGCCATACAGTTAGCTCAATAACCTCACCTGTTTCTTCAGATTCTGATTCTGGTTCTGGTTCCGGTTCATCTGATCCTTCTGAAGTCGCTGGCGTTTGTTCATTAGTCGTAATATCCTGCTGGGCTTGTTGAGTATTCTGACCGCAACCAAGTAGTATTAATGTCAATATCACAATATAAACTACAAACATCCATACTCTTTTCATTGTTTAACTCTCCTTTCTTTAATTATTAAACTTCTTGATATAACAATTATAATATATTAACAATTTAATGATAATTCTATTTTTTTAATATAAGTGTATACATTTAAACTTAATTTTCACAATATTCATCTTATATTTCTATTTTAAGACAAACTGGCCATATTGTTTGAATTCATGAGTTTTTAAAGTCAGTTTTATTGAAACAACTTTTCGGCCTGTAGTGCAAATCTCTCAATAACATCATCTATCTTGAACTCAGGATGTCCATTGATATAAGTAAGCACTCATTTATTTATGCAAAAGCCCACAAGTAACTAGTTGTAGATAAACAACTGTCTGTGGGCCTTATATATTACTTCTTACAACGCTCCCCTACCTTGTTTAAGCTATCATTAGTCTGCAAACTCGAGAAGTCTTTTTCTAAAATGCATGTAATTTTCAAAGCTTACTTCTTCAGGTACACCATGGTCACAGGTAGGCATATATCCTCCCCTCTCTTTCATGATAGGAAGAATACTATCTATATGCTTATCAATGGCCTCTTTCCCTTGAGCCAAGATTCTCTTGTCAATCCCACCACTTATTATTAAATTAGGATATTGTTTACCAATTTCAACCACATCACACCCAGAAGCCACTTCAAAGGGACTCATTCTGTCCATACCTAATTCTTGATAAAGGGGAATGACAGGATTAGCATAGCCATCAGTATCAACATGAAAATATAAGTGACGATTGCGATCAATCTGGCGAGATTTAATGTTAGCTATTAATTGTTGATAATAAGGAAATAAGAATTCACGAATCATCTCCGGAGAAATCAGTGGACCATGATTATAACATATATCCTCTCCTATAAATAGCTCATCAATCGTAACATATTCTTGATATTTGGCAATAACATGGTCAGCCAGTTTAAACCAAGTTTCCATACAATCATGAATTAACTCCGGGTCATCGTAGAATTTGTATAATAGATCTACCGGCCCTATTAGGCTCCTTAAATACATATACCCGCCCACCAAATTCTGGGTTATAATCATGCCTTTGCCAGCAGCTTCCTTAGCCTTTTCCATAGTTTCCTCTAATTTAATATATCGATCTGGAGTGTTAGGATCTAATCTCCATTTACAATTTTCTTCCCAAGTCTTCATGTCCTTAACCGGATGATCTAGGTATTCAGGCATAAACCCATCTCTTCTACCTTTAAAATATAAAACATGTCGACCGGCAAAATCCTGTACAACCTCATACTCTCCCCGATCCTCTAGGATTTTTACTTCAAATGTGGGGCAGAATCCCGCTTCACACCACCCCAAACCTCTTAAGTCAAACCTTCCAGGTTCATCATATCCAAATAGCTGGGCAAGGTCGGTGTCCTCATTTATATGCCCCTCTTTTTTCCATCTATCCAGCGAGTAAAAGCCAAATTCCTCTTGATATATACCAGCGTTAGGTTTCAACTCATAAAAATCTCTCATCTTTCTGGCGCCCTTACTCATTTTCTCCCTAGGTACCATTCCATGGATACCATCTTGCCGTTTATTAACTTTCATCTTTCCACACTCCCACCTTTACATAATTTAGAAAGAGATTGTTTGATAGGCCAAATTTATGTTAAACTTAATTTTTCTAGTAATAATTATTGTTTTTTAACTCGTTAATTCTCTCACAATATCAACAGCTCGTTTTACTTTTTCAATATTGCCATTTAAGCTATAAATATCTCTAAAAATAAATTCCACTTTACAGTTTCGGGTCAAATCAATAGTTTTTTGTATATACTGCCTAAAAGCTTCTTCATCAAGTTCCTTTCCTACCCCTATATAATTTGGAGATGGTTTCCTAGAATAAATAACAGTACTATCACTTAATCGCTCAGCCATAATTTCTTCATTACACCAGTCTGAAATTGATATTTTACGGAGGTTAGGTAGGTATTGTAAACAGTTATCCCAAATATCATGCACCGGCTCACAACAGCCATAGTAGACCAATCCAAACTGCTCTGCAATCTTTGCATAATAAGGATACATAAATTCTTTATACATACCGGGAGAAATGCCAACGCTTTCTTGACTATTAATATGTCCCCATAGATCTGTACTTTTTACAGCATCACTGCTGTCACTTCGAGGCAGTTCATGGGTAAAACAAAAGCTTCCGCTTCCCATATAATCATTTCCATTGTTTACAAATAGCAGATCATTCTCCTCTTGCCAGCGAAGAAAGCGGATTAAGTCATCGGTTATAAACTTCATCAACTGGTGAAAAAGATCAGGTGTGTCCATCATTGACAATAGCATATTCTCCATACCCATGATATCAACAATTTTTTGTGTAATACCAAAAGCCCAATAATTAACTGAATTTTTCATTTGGATTGGAAGAATATCGCCAATTGTTTCTTCAACGCAGTCTTTTAGTTTGTTGGTATATTCATGATTATAATAATAGGTAGATGGCTTTAGTTTTGTAATATTTTCTTCTAGATCATTGATTACTCTATCTACATGATAACCGATCCCGCTTTTGGGAACGTTTCTTTTAAGGCTCAATCCAAACTGTTCACTATCAATTTTGACAAAAATATTAAAATGATCAGGTATTACCTTATCATCTGAAATCCTTTCATGTACTATAATGTTACATAGAAGCTGTGCTTCCATTATTCTGGCAAAATAAGTTTCGCAACGAAGTGGCGGCATCAACTCTTTAAGAAAAGTATCTTCCTCCATAACAATCATGGGACGTTCTCCCTTTAAACTGTTGTGTAAGTACCATAATCTTTTTCTTTCTTCCATAATGGGCAAATGGGCATATTCCAGCTGAAGCCTGGCAAGCTCTCTTAAATATGCTTTTTCTTCTTTTGTAACAGAATAATTAGTCATGCTGACCTCCTTAATCTTAACAAAATATTCGGGTGAATAGCATATTAGTATTCACCCGATATATTTCTTTATTTGAGAGATATTTATTTCTATATCTCTTTTTATTTCACTAATATTTTATCTCCAATCGGTTATACGCTGTATAACTCTATCAGCTACTTCTTTATCCTTAATTCCTTCTATATGAGAAAACCATACGCCTTCGGGCTTTAGTGTTTCAAAAACCATTGGCAGTTCTTCTAAGGTAATATTTAGTTGTATTCCCTTTCCAGCCTTTTGAATTTTTTGATAGACCTCAACCCAACGTGCATAACCTTCATTACCGGCACCGCATACCCACTGAACTGCGTCCAATTCCGGTATTTCTAATAGTGTATCCAAATGCCTTAGAGCTCCCGGTCCATCCAGATGGTATATGGATCTTTCATAAAACTTGCATTCTTCTATAATACCGGGTAGGAAAAATTCATTAAACATTTCAGTACTTATCATACAGGAAAAATCATTTGATGGAATATAATACCGTCCATCATGGATAAGGGGAGTCCATGATGTGATGGGCATATCATGTTCACGTAAAATATTATAAAAGACATCATAGACTTTAAAAAATTCAGTCTGGGATTCTTCCAGCTTCGCTTTTACAGCTTCCGGATATTCAATAAGATCTATTGCCAGTTGCTGTGGATCTCTTAATGCCGCTAAATGATCCCCTCCGGGATGAAGATCTGTTAGTCCAACAATAAAATTTCCTTTTCCATATTCTAATAATGCATTGGTAAAATCAACTGTAGCTTTAAATAATGGATGTTCTGGATTAAATACTGCTTTATCCGCATCAGTTTCCCAATCGGTAATACATGGTTCACTCCAAGTGGTAGTCTCGCCAAATTCATATCCACAACCACACCATGCACTGTAAATCTCAGGTCCCATATTTGGCCATGCTATGGGTAAGGCATCCCCATAATATATACGATTTTCCATTTCTTTAGCCATTACTTCTGCCCTAAATTCTATATCAAGCCATCTTTCTCGATGAGTTTTGTAATCTTTTTGGGGAACTGGAACAGTTTGTTCTGCCGGCAACACAATGCTAACAGGTGGCCGATCTATAATCTCCCTCTCCCAAAAGGCTGCATATCTTTCTCTGGTTTTTTCGAAATCAGGTTTTAATCTGAATTCCATAAATTATCTCCTCTTCTTGATAACATTTTAATATTATTTTTTATGATAATTATCCCTTAACACTACCAAGGACTAGCCCAGTCGTGAAATGTTTTGTAGGAATATAAATTATCTGTTTCTAACACTTAGCGCTATCTATTATGCCATTTAGCAGGCAGTAGGTCCAAATTCTCTTTAATAAGCTCATCTAACAATCGTTCTGGATAATCACAGTTGGCCACAAGAGGATCAAGATACATAGCTTGCAACGCTTTATTGTAGTCTCCGGTTACAGCAGCTTCCACAGCAAGGCTATATTCCCTACCCAAAGTTTCACATTTTGCTGCAATGCCTTCTGGCAGACAGCCGATTTTTTGTGGATGTAAACCAAAACTATCTATAAAGGTAGGAATTTCTACAATAATATCATTTGAAAGATTTTCAATATACCCTCTATTTATGACATTAACCATCTCCACAGCAGGCTCTCCTGTAACAAGGGCTCTCATGAAATGAGTGGCAGTCTCACCGGAACCACGTAAAAATTCATCATAGTAGATCTGATCATCTTCTTTGAGCACCCTATCAAAAAGCTGCCGGGCTTCTTCCCTCCAACCATCCACTACCTTAAAATCATTGTTTTTCCAGGTATAGTCCTGCTCTTTAAGCACTTTTTCCTTTAGGAAGAATGGAAAGAACTCGCTTACATGCCTATCACTGGGTGCAGGATAGAGGCCATATATACGGAACAGATCTGCAGAAATTGGTTCTTCCTTATCCATACCGGTCTCACGTAGTTTGTCCATTAGTTGAGGATAGACATCCTCTCCATCTATAGCTAGGTGGGTAAACCAGGTTATATGATTGATACCTGCAGCGCGATACTGTAGTCTACCTGGGTCAACCTTAAAAACCTTATCAGCCAACCTTTTGGCAGTATTGGGAGTTCCATGACACAGGCCAAAGGATCTAATTTTGGTGTACTTTTGCAAAGCCAGACAAACAGCACCTTCGGGATTTGAATAATTGATTACCCAAGCATCCGGACATCTTTTCTCCATCTCACCAGCAATATCCATAACCACAGGAATAGTACGCAGGGTTCTAATAATGCCGCCTGGTCCTATGGTATCCCCAACTGACTGAAGCACCCCATGCCTGGTGCATATCTCTATATCCTTTTTCCACCTGTCATAGCCTCCTGTAGCAAATGTAAAGAATACAAAATCAGCATTGTCTATAGCATCCCTAAAATCAGTATAAGCACTAACATTAAACTTTCTTCCAGTATACTTGACCAGTTTTTTTACAGCCACACTTACTTCATCAAGTACTTTCTCGTCAATGTCTACCAGAGCTAATTCTCCCTCTTCCAGACACTTTTCTGTTAAGATATCACCCACAAGCCTCATAGTAAAAACAGAACTACCAGCACCAATAAAAACAAATTTAAATTTTCTTTTGTTTATTAGCATTAATAACCCCAACCTCCTTATATAAGTATACATTAATAATTAATACTCAACCTAATACGCATATTATGCATATTAGGTTGAGCTACATTCAGGTTAATTAATAACAGCATTATAGAAATAGCTTTTCGGCCTGCAGTGCAAATCTTTCAACTACATCATCTATCTTGAATTCAGGATGACCATTGATATAGGTAAGTACCTTGTTGTTAAAGTTTTTGTACCAATGTTCAGGAATACCACTTATACCTTTGACTGCACCTATAATACTACCTGCAGTAGCAGCAGTACAATCATTGTCATATCCCATAGCTACAGTTTCCCCTATTACCTTTGCAAAGTCATCTCCTCCTATTAAGAGTCCAAAAATGGTCAAACAAGCGTTATTATTGGTATGAACTGGATGCATATCATCAAATCGTTCCTTAACAGCCTCATGGGCATCCATATGATTCTTAATATCCTTGCCTGCCTCAAGAGCCCAGCGGATATCCCTGGCCAGTAAACAATCCTTTGGAATTTCTTCAAGTCCAATCTTTAAGGCATCAATGGTATTATCAACTTCAAGAGCAGCAGAAATTACAGCACTAAAATACATTTCCCCATATATTCCATTTCGCCTATGGCTTATATAGGCATCCCTATATGCCATTTCAGCAGCCTTTTCAGGCAGTCCTGGAGCAAGATACCCCCAGGGGTCAGATCTTATATCCGCTCCTATCCATTGATAATAGGGATTATTCTTTTCTCCCGCTTCAAGAGCAGGAATACCAGCTTTTAGATTTTTAAGGGCTATATCCTCAGCCGTGCAAGCATAGGGCAGATATTTAACCCAGGCTTTCCCCACATCCTCAACGGTAAAATCAAGTCCATAGTCTTCAGCAATCAACAGTCCCAGTATGGTATATGTAACATCATCATCTACCGGTACTCCGTCCATTCCATCTCTGGTATATTTAACAGCCTCACTGACCCCATATCTTTTATCGCTTGGATTCTTTACTTGAGACCAGTAATCCTCCGGTGGAAACTTATCTCCAATATACCGTGCCCATTCCTTCATAGACTCTATGCTCCATAACTCTACAGGTGCCCCCAGGGTACATCCCGCCATTCTACCAATTAAAGCACCCTTTAATCTGTGGATATACTTATCCTTGTCAAAATATTTCCAAAGTCGTCTAGAACCTTCAGGCCTTAGAGCATGTATTCTTTCAATATCATTGGGCTCCTTTGCCAAAAGCTCTGCATCTTCTTCAAGAGATTTCAGTTTTTCAATTATGTCTTTTAATCCTTCTTCCGCTTTATTTACCAGGTCCTGTATCTTTTGTCTGTCAGCACCATGTTCAAACTTTAAACGTGCATATTCTCTCAAATGATCCAGCATAGAATCTAAATTAGGTATTTTGGGATAGTTCATAGGGTATTTCATAATTTGTGCCTCCCTTTTTTCTTTTAAGCTGAGTATATATAATATATAATACTAAATCTAATATCTGATATAAACCTTATATATGCATGGGAGCTAAAATCTGATAAACCTCAACTACTTGTGTTATATTTCCCTGTTCCTATTCCTGGCTCAAGTATCCTTTAACTTCCTGTAATGATGGAATTGACGATTGTGCACCTTTCCTTGTTACTACCACTGTGGCCACTTTATCAGCGAATTTAATAGAAGATAGAATATTCCATCCTTTTGCAAGTCCCACTGCAACGGCTGCAATAAAGCTATCGCCAGCTGCTGTAGTATCTACCACTGGAACGTCTTGTGAATAAAAACGATATGTATTTCCATCTAAATCATTTAGGTAAGAACCATATCTACCAAGTGTAACCAAGACATTTTTAGCGCCTTTCTTTTTTATCTTTTCACTTGACCCATATAGATCTTCTTTAGCATTCCTATCTCCCAACAAAATACCTAGCTCGGTCTCATTGGGTTTTATTAAATCCACGTATTTAAATAATTCATCTGGCAGATCATAACGTGCTGGTGCAGGATCAAGAATAACCATTTTATTTAATTCTTTAGCTTTCTTAGCAGTGTAAATAACTGTCTCCAGAGGAATTTCCAATTGAAGAATAATTATATCGCTATTTCGAATAACCTCCATATTTTCATCAATATACACCGTATCCACTGCTTTATTAGCACCCTGAATTACTATAATACTATTTTCTCCTTGTTCATTAACTATAATAATCGCTGTCCCTGTTCCCAGATTTTCTGTCACTTTTAAATGGTCGATGCATACTCCAGCACTTTGTAGACTTCGGCATAGTTTTTTCCCGTAATCATCATTTCCTATAGCCCCTAGCATTGTGACCTGACCACCCAACATCCCTACTGCATATGCCTGGTTGGCACCTTTACCACCTGGGATCATTTCATACTGATCTGCAAGGATGGTTTCGCCCTTATGGGGCATATCTTTTACATCAACTACCAAGTCCATATTCAAACTTCCTACCACTGTGATTTTTTTCATTATATGCACTCACTTCCCCATATAATATTGTGTTCTCTTTTTATTTCACTACTAATATCTAATACATAGTATCTTGGGTAGTGAATAATATAAATAGTTTATCTCTAAAATTTTAAACACTGATATCATTTCTGCATCAATCCATAGTTTTGTCTCCCATCCTGCTAAGGATTGAACAATTCATTGGATTTGGCATAATAGTGTTTAGTAGTATCAAGCTGTTCTAGTTGATACCGATCTGCCAGTCGACAACAATTTTCATAGGTTCCATCCGTTACACTAAAACATAATCTATCTGGACCAAAAGCATCTACAATTTCGGGAATTTCCTTAGATTTTGCATAAAGAAAACAAGATTTACCACTATTTAAAATAGCTTCAATAACATCATACCAAAGAGATAAGTCTTCATGCCCTGCTCCGGGAACCCATTGTACCACCTTGATAGCATCGATTTGGAGAATAGTGTCCAAATGGTGTAAAGCACCGGGTCCATCCAGATGATAAAAAGCATG
The DNA here is from genome assembly GCA_012735575.1 of Clostridiales bacterium. Taxonomy (GTDB): domain Bacteria; phylum Bacillota; class Clostridia; order Caldicoprobacterales; family UBA3941; genus JAAYGY01. Next base: position 6,280 of record JAAYGY010000018.1, on the reverse strand, counting down.
AGTTTGCATCTCTGCTAAAGCTATGACATAAGGAAGACAGTAAGTTTCATACATGTCTTTTGACAGCATACAAGAACTATCCTCCTGAATTGCTATTCCCTTCCCGCTACAATATAATCCGTGCCAGTTTGTAGTGTAATTTTCACCTGTTTGCTGTATAAGGTTGATATAGCGTTCCAATTCTCTGGCCATGCAGGTAAAGATGTCATCAAGTATAGGTTTTACTTTTCCTGGCTTTGTGGCCAAAGCTAACAAGGCATTTTCTGTACCCATCAGGCTGGCTAGAGTATCCACTGGAGAACCAAGACAATACATTCCTAACATATGATGATTCTTAGAACGATCCAATGATAATTTCATTGTGTCCCAAACTAAATCGTAAAAGTCAGCATTAGTATAAAGACATATTTCGGGAATAAGTTCAGGTTCAGTATAATTTCCAATTGCCCAGATGCTGTTTGTACCAATATATTCCTTATCCGCTCCCATCATGATTGCCATAGCGGCAGCACCGAACTCAGGGTAATGATAGGGAACAGCTTCTCCAAACCACAAGGTGTTATCAATACGCTGTATTTCTCGTTCTACCATGGCTTTTGGACTATTCCAATAATCGTCCAGATTCTGCTTTAGGATTAATGGTGCAAAATCAGGTTTATAGCAAGAACATAGAATGATAGGACGATCCTGCTCCCCGTTATTCCACCAGTTATCCAGCCTTTTTTTCTGATCAGAAGTGATAAGCATATCCTCTATCCTTCCTCTCTATTTCATCCGTTATAGATGCGGTTAAATGTCTCTAAATATGCTAAAAATTTTTGATAGGAACATTCTGGCGGAATACGGTGATCAGGAATGGGCAAAAAACCTCCTTCTTGTACAATACATTTATAGCTGTCTAGATGCCTCTCCAAAGCTGGCCCACCTTGACTAATAAGGTGCTTGTTAACACCTCCAAACATACGTAATCTCTTTCCGTATTGTTTGCGTAAAGCACAAAGATCAGTATTCCATGTACCGATCTCCATGGGAAAAAGAATATCCACACCTGAATCTAGCCAACAAGTGATCATAGGTTCAACATATCCATCGCTATCTAGCATTATAAATTCCACGCCTCTATCGCGATAGAACTTAAACAGCCGTTGATAGGGCTCCGAGAAAAATTCATTGTAAAAACGGGGAGAAAACAATGGTCCGTTAGCACCGCAACAATCTTCGAAGATATAACAAAGATCAAAGGTGACATAGCGGAGGACAGGTTCATATACAGCCATGAAAAAGTCTGCCATATAGGAAACCATTTCTCGCATTAATTCAGGATCGTCATACATCAGCAAAGATATATTCTCCACACCCATCCAGTCCCTAAGATAACCATATAGGCTGCCTCCCATAAATACTAAGGGGCGGTCAACAGCGGAGTATGCTTGGGCCAACTGGGGCAAATCTGCCGGATAGCGATTACTTTGCGTAGGATCTAAAAAGCGACGAAAAGCTTCCCAGGATTTTCGTGTTGGCTCTAGCGCAGGTTTGATGGTATGTGGAATGCTGTTAGAAGTTAGACTTTCTTTGATAACTGCACCCAGGCTATTTCGATATATGCGATATTCTTTCGTACGGGACAATTCCTCGTATGGATAATTCCCAATAGGATGGAAATTTACTAGTCCGTGACCTGACCAAATATCTGGTTCCCAATCCGGTCCCATACCTTCGATCTGAGGACCTAGGTTTCCCCCTGCCAGCAATTCTTCAGCATCTCCAGTTAGACCTTCTGTCAGCCATCTGGCCTTAGTTTCCTTCCAAGTGCCAAAAAAATAAGCTGGCAGGTAATCTATGGGCTCGTACCGAAAGATACGCTTGAAACGTTCTCGATTAGTCATTTATATCCCCCTATTCTGTCCACATACTATCGATATGCTGAGCGATCTCTTCGGGATGCATTCGATTGTGTAAAATCCGACATTTCCCTTGGTCATCATCCTGGAAAATAGCTAATCCACTGGAATCTATAGTAACATTGCAGGGGGATGATAGATAGAAGAAAGGTTCTGTCCCTGCCAAGGCATACCAAGCAGCCGTAAGATCCCAGCTCATCCGTCCCCGTTTCTCATCCCCATCAGCATGGAGTCTATAAGCTACAGGCAATGGATGATAGGGTGACATTGAACCGAAAGAACGACCAGTTATTATGGACTCCCCAGTTTCATATACACTAATCACAATAGGAGTTGGCCATTTATCGAATACTGTTTGCGCAGCGGGGATATCCATTACCACATTCCATTCCGGTTTAACCAGTCCAGTAGACATAGTAACCAGACAGGATACTTTTTCTTTGACAAGGTTATAACCTTCTGAATCACGGATCAGGTTAGCAACATTGTTTAAAGGACCTATAGCAAGAAAAGTTACACTTTTGTTCTCAGCTCCCCTTAGGGCTTTCTTTAAAACAGAAATAGCCCCGGGAGGGGTTGTAGGGGGACGATATGCGTTTTCGTAGTTTAGGGTAATATATCGATTATACTTTTGTGAGGCCCCATCCTCTAGAAATCCTGACTTCTCATAGGTGCCGATGGGAATATTAGGATGGCCATAGCAACGATTTACAGCATCTATAGTACCACAGGCATAAGGATTAGAAGTACAGTTGGTCATAGCTAGAAAATCCGTAGGATGTTTCCGTGCAAGAATGTGTAATAAAGCCAGAGCACCCACATCATCACAGTCGGGACCGATATCAGTATCAAGAATAAGCTGTATACGTTTAGTTTTCATAGATTAACCCCTTTCAAACATTTTATCCTTTTACTGCACCCACTATAATACCTGTTTGGAAGTATTTTTGTAGGAAAGGATAAACAATCAGAATAGGAACGATGGATATAAAGATACGGGCAAAGAGCAGCGATCTTCTAGATATAAAGGCAAGTCGTTTAGCCTCTTCTAGATCGGGACTGAGTGTCATACGGGCAACCTGAGTCTGGATATAGTTTTGCAGAGGATAACGAGTCAGATCTTTCATATAAATCAAAGCATCAAACCATGCATTCCAATGTCCCACGAAACAAAACAGAGTCAATGTTGCCAATACTGCACCAGACGTAGGTAATATAATACGGGTTAGCATTGTAAAATGCTCAGCACCATCAATCATGGCGGCCTCTTTAATTTCTTCCGGGATCTCTCGGAAGAAATTCATCATGATGATAACATTAAATACAGGAATACCAGGCAGAACTAGTGCCCACAAAGTATCCATCAGGTTCAAGCGAGACATTAGTATGTAAGATGGAATCAATCCACCAGAGAATAACATAGTAAAGATAACAAATCCAGAATAAAAAGTGCGCATAGGAAAGTCTTTTTTATGATAGGAAAGAGGATAAGCGCACAGGATGGTTAGAATCATGTTAACGGGAACACCTAGTGCTGTTCGTTTAATGGTCTGGACTAGAGCCACCAGCATTTTTGAATCGGTCACAGCTTCAGCATAGGCCTTCAGATTAAAGCCAATAGGTATAAGCCCCACTAGATTTGCGTTAGCAGGAGCATTTTCACTGAAAGAAACTGCAATAATATGTAGAATAGGTAAAAGGGATAAAGCAGCCGCAATCAACAAGATAGCATTATTTACAATGACACCAATCGTCATTAATGGTCCTTTGGTTCTACGGTACATAGGAATTTCTTCGATTCTCTTCATCTGGTTACCTCCTAAAAAATTCGATATCCTGCAAAGCGTTTAGCAGCCCAGTTGCTCGTTACGATCAATATCATAGCAACAATAGACTTAAAAAAACCCACAGCTGTTGCAAAACTATACTGTCCACTAACTACGCCCATACGATAGATGTATGTATCAAGGATATCCGCCGTAGACATGACAGTTGGGTTGTACATATTGAATATTTGATCAAAACCAGCGTTGAGAATATTTCCTAGACTAAGCATACCCATTACTACAATCATAGGAGCAATACTTGGAAGGGTTATAGCAAATACCTGCCGTATCCTACCCGCTCCATCAATAGTGGCACTTTCATATAATGCTGTATCAATCCCCATTATGGCAGCATAAAATACTATCATGTTGTAGCCGTACACTTTCCAAACATCAGTAATAATAATAACAATAACAAACCATATAGGATGCCCCATGAACATGACAGGTTCTATACCTAGGAATGAAATAATTCGGTTAACGACCCCTTCTAAGGAGAAAATATCTATGAAGATACCTCCCAAGACTACCCAGGAAAGAAAGTAGGGCAAAAAGACACTAGTTTGAACTACATTTTTCATTATACGCATATTGCTCTCATATAACATTATAGCAAAAAAGATTGATATTATCAGCCCAAGTAAGATTTTTCCCCCTGAAATGATTAAAGTATTACGTATTATCTGGAAGAAATCATTTAAACTGAAAAGGAATCTATAATTGTCCAGTCCAACCCAAGGCGAACCAAAAAAACCTTTGGTTGGAAGGTAATCCTGAAAAGATACTACAATACCTATCATGGGCACATAGCAAAATATGACCAATAGCACAACAATTGGCACCATCATTACATGTAGTTGCCATGTTCTTTTTAGTTTCAACTTTTTGCTTAGTTCTTTCAAGCTATCACACCTCCACATTTAAAACTCTCTGGATAAACAGGGCCACCATAAACCCTTTCTCCCTGTTTATGGTGACCACTGCTATATTTCAATGACTCATTTGAGGAGATTATTTCCCGCCAACAGACTCATACCAATCAGAAACTTCCTTGGTTATATCGGCTCCCCCTTGACTATTCCATTCCTCTACGAAAGAATCAAATTTGTCGATTGATTCGCCCATAATAATAGAAATAAAGGTTTCATATTCTAGTTTGGATAGATTTGCTGTACGTAATACCATTGTATCTGTCGGCGCACCCACAAACTCGTCATATACAAATGTTTTGTAATTCTTTAAAACAGGTTCTGCCTCCATCAAGAACTTCTTGTGTGCCCAACCCTGTGATCCTCCGGCAGAAACAATATCGTAACGGTTACGGCACTCTCCGGTGACACACAGATCTATATCCTGGGCAGTCCATGCTTCAATAAAGTTGTCTGATAAATGAATATTCTTTTCAGGATGAGCGAAAAAGACGGGTTTTGCATATCCATGCCAATTATCAGCAATAGGCATATATTTTTCTGTAGACAGCAAACCGTTGAAATGATCAGCATACTCGCCATGGAACATTTCTGCCCATAGATTCATGCTCTTGATCAATGCCTCAGGATGCTCGAATCCTTCACGAACTACAACGCTAAAGTACGAGAAGATTTTGTTCTGGGTGAGCAATTCTCCATCAGTATTAACAGGAATAGGACAAGGTACCCAATCTGCCTCTGGATTATTATCAATAGTTCCAGCCAAAGGATACAGGGAACTCCAGAAAACACCAGGGAAAATACCAATTTTACCCGCTGCGATATCTTCAGCAACTTTACTTCCATCCTTGACAGCAAATTCTTTATCTAGTAGACCTTCAGCATATAGATCCTGCATCAGTTTAAGAGCATTCTTCATTTCAGGTTGTACACTACCATATTGAAGTCCTCCTTCACCATCGGGAATCCAGATGCCAGGATAGGCTTTTAGAGGATTTGAAAACAAGTTGATACCAGCACGATCTTGACCAAAGTTTTTGTCAAAAGCAAATGCTATAGTGTCATTTTCTCCATTACCATCGGGATCATTATCTCTAAAAGCTCGTGCTACTTCAATGAGTTCATCCATAGTAGTAGGAATCTCTAAGTTCAAGGCATTAAGCCAATCCTTGCGTAGGAAGATCATAGCCACATTATTTGCAAAGTCATTAGAAACAGGCATAGCATAGATCTTGCCATCACTCATACCTGCAAGGAACCCGCGACCATCTTGATATTCGGCGATCTCCCTCAGTCGATCAGAGGCATATTTTTCGTAAATATCACCAATGGGTTGAACTTGACCAGCTTTAATCAGGCGTCCTAACAGCTCAGGAGAAGCTGAAAACATATCAGGCAAATCATTACTTGCAACAGCAGCATTCAGTTTTTCATCTGCCTGGGAAGCATCTACCGACCATTTCCCTTTCCAGACAATATTAAGCTTCTCGGTATAGAAACGTGTAACAAAATTGTCCTCAATGCTTTCGCCTTCAACATAGAATGTATTGGGATTTTCAGATAGAGGAACATAAATTTCTAATGGTGTCTCATATGGAGTAAATGGACCATCTTCATTGACGGC
>JAAYGY010000017.1 GCA_012735575.1 Clostridiales bacterium | reverse complement strand
ATATAATTTTTTTTATCTTCCTAAGTCCTTCCAGTGTTCATAGGCTTCGTATAATTCTATTAGAGCACTAGATTTATCTTTTGCTTTAATAGCACCGCGTAACCTGGCTAAGCTTATGGTAAAAGAATTAATTTCATCCCTTTCAGAACTAAATTGAACTCTCATAACTGTTTTATTCCATATTTCCTCTAATTTTTGTATTTCCTTGCTAACCTGTTGCCATTTTTCATTATTTATATGTTCTTCGATTATTTGGATCTGATTTGGAATGTTACGATTTTCTTGTAGTGAATTCTTTAGAAAATTACCACTTAACATGATAAAAATGAATAGAGTTAGGGTAAATATAGGAATAGCTATAACTATAAATTTTCGCATATAATACCTCCTAGTATGGCCCTTTGTAGTCGCCTATATCAGTAACTTTAGTAATTTTGTCATCATATTTATCAATATATAAATCACCAGCTGGGTTAAGAGTCGCCAAAAAGACTTCCGACACGTCTTTGATATTATTTTTTCTGAGTTGATCCATTAACCATGGTATATCCTTATTTAGCTGCCTTAAATTCTCTTCTATGACCATTCCGTCATAGATTAATTCTGTACTGATACCACTTGGAGGGACTTGTATATTCATATCCTTATTAATAACATTCTGATATTCCGGCTTTTTCAATATGGATATTTGCCCATTTGGTTCAATTATAGCAAAATCGACCTGATTCACATCAAAGACACCTTGGTTTCTGAGAAGAGCCAATATATCTGATACTCTATATTTTGGCTTTTTTAAGGCGCTCTCCATGATCTTTCCATTCATAATAACGATGGTTGGCTCCCCCTCCAAATATTTAGCCGCATATCTCCATTTCATAGTGATTAACTCCATTAGATAACCTAAAACTGCCCAAGTTAAAAGCCCAATCCAATGGGGCCACGCTCTACTGGATAGGTCTGTAGTCAATGAAGCCGCAATAGAGCCTATAGAGATTCCTAGAACATAATCAAAAAAAGTTAATTGGCTTATCTGTTCTTTTCCTATTATCCTGGTAAATATAAGCAACGAGAAAAAGGCTATCGTAGATCTGACAAGTACAACCAAACCTTCGTTCATTAATAACGCCTCCGACAATTAAATTTTGAATAATTATAGTCTTTATCAAAACTTAAGCATTATTCCGATAGCAACTCAAATACTCAATTGATATCATGATACATTATTCATTAAAGCTATAGCAGTCAAAAAATGTCATTAGAACAACAAAAAAGATTTATTTTTATCTATAAAAAAGAAAACTTTTCATAAAGATACAGGGTATATTATGTAAAGATAAAATCATAAAATGTTTGACTTTCACAAAGGAGCTTAGATAACCTGGTAAACCTGTGGTGTGAAAGAGACTTGAAATCAATTAAATACAATAATACTGTCATATTGATTAGATAGTCACATAAAAAAGGCAGTAATTAATATATTTAGATGGAAAGTCTGCAAATATACTGGGAGGTTGTAGCATTAATTATATTCAAATGGATTTAGATGGACTGGAAGCGGATAAAGACTCTATATTTGACATTGAGTTATCTTGTATTACAGCAGGTGGAATGATCCCTAAAAAATATAAGTATAAATAAAAAAAACTATTGACAAACAGAGACTACAAGTGTAATATATAATTAAAGACTACACTTGTAGGAAGGAGTTGATAGAAATTAGTAATTTACCCCAAATCTCTGATGCTGAATGGCAGGTAATGAAGGTTTTATGGTATAAATCCCCTTTAACAGCCAGCCAGGTTATTAGTCAATTAGAGGAGGATACAAACTGGAGTCCTAAGACTATTCATACCTTACTTAACCGTTTGGTAAACAAAGAAGCCCTTAAGGTTGATAAGAGTACTAGGCCATACAAATATTATCCGCTGGTATCACAAGAAGAATGTGTAAGGGAAGAAACCAAACTGTTCTTGGAAAAGGTTTATGATGGTTCCGTGGGAATGTTGTTGGCCAATTTCATTAAAAATGAAAAACTATCACAGGAAGAGATTGAAGAGCTTAGGCGTTTATTGGAGTAAATATCTTGGTCCAGGGGGGTGAGTAGGATTGAACCTGTATAGGTTGTTTCAAATAGTAATTACTATGTCTTTTACAGGAAGCGTAGTAGCCGGGATAATATTTTTAACAAAAGCATTGTTAAAGGACAGGCTAAATGCAACATGGCATTATTATATATGGTTTTTACTAGTTATAAGGTTAGTTGTTCCCTACGCTCCTCAGTCATCCTTTAGTATTTTTAATTTAGTATCTACAAATACATTAAATAATATTGATACTTATGGTGAGCCTGATAAAACCGGTGCTAATTCTAGTTCAAAAGATATTTTATCAATGGAAAATATTGAAGAAACTAAGGTTAGTCTAAGCAGACAAGCTAAAGCTAAGAATTCAGAACTAGAGTATATTGACTCTTTCAAAAACACTGGGATCAGATACTTATATTTACTTTGGGTTACAGGTGTATTAGTGGTTTTATTATATAATTTACTTGTATATATTGCATTGCAGAAAAAAATCAAAAATATGCCTAGATGTACCGATTACGAGATAATCAATATTTTAGAACGGTGCAGAAGAAGGGTACAAGTAAAAAAAATACCTGGTATCATATGCTGTACAGGATCAAAAGGGCCTTCTCTTATAGGACATTTTAAGCCAAAGATTATTGTATCTCCAGATGTGCTAAGGAGTCTATCATATGAAGATCTGGAGCATATATTTCTTCATGAACTGATGCATATTAAAAGAAGAGATATACTAGAAAACTGGTTAATGATAATTGTGCAGTCACTACATTGGTTCAATCCTATAGTATGGTATGCTTTTAGCAAAATGAGAAAAGATAGGGAAATTATATGTGATGCCCAGGTTCTAACCCTTTTAGAACCGGAAAGACGAAAGAATTATGGAAATACTATTATCAGCTTAGTAGAGATTTTATCGAGTAACTATTGGCGCCCGGGAATAGTTGGAATGGCAAAAAATAAATCAGAAATTAAAAGGAGGATTATCATGATAAAGAAATTTAATAAAACATCATTAAGCTGGACGATTATAATCACAGCAATAGTCGTTTTAATTGGAGCAATTAGTCTAACCAATGCCAAGGGATTGGCAAATCCACCTTCCTCAAATGATGATAGCAATGATTTACCCCCCGCACAGGTAGTACATGAGGAAGAAACTAATGATGAAAATAAAATTGAGGATGATAATAATGAGGCTACCGAAAGTGATGAGGATTTAATAACAGAAGAAACCCAAGCACAGGTCAATATTCCTAATAATTTCCCTCAACAGCCACAAGTACTGGTAGAGGTAGATATGGAGATAGTTGAAAATGATCAAAAGCAGGTGGATGAGGGTCATTCACCCTGGCAGTTAAGTCCTTTTGCAGTAACACAGACTTTTGTTGGCCTACAAATGTATCCTGACGGAATTGAAGGTGATTTCCCTGTTGATATGGAGGATATGAAAATCATACATGAGACTAATGATGAAGTAATAGTAGTAATAGATAAGGATGAATCACCAATATCTAGAGTGTATCTAAAAAGGTTAGTTAGACAAGATGAAGATGGCATATGGACGGTTATTGGATACGATCTAAAAGAATAATTAAGACAGATAGGATAAGCTGATCCAAAGTAAACGGATCAGCTTATTTTTTGGGACTTTTATGGAAAAATACAAGTAATATGTTGTATAATATAGGAAATATAAGATTTTTAATATGCTTATCTCAAATATAATTGGAGGGAACATGCGATGGCAATAACAAAGAGAAGTTTTGGGAAAATGAAAGATGGCAGAGAAGTACATATTTATAAGCTGGTAAATGACAACGGTGTAGAAGTGGAAATAATAAATTATGGAGGTATTATTGTTTCTATTTCTGTACCAGACAAAAATGGTAAGTTTAGAGATGTTGCTTTAGGATTTGATGATCTAGACAGCTATTTAAATCGTAATATGTATTTTGGTGCCATAGTAGGAAGACATGCAAATAGAATAGAAGAGGGAGTTTTTGAATTAAATGGAGTAAAATATGAGTTGGCCAAGAACGATGGGCCCAACCATCTACATGGCGGGCTAGTTGGGTTTGATAAAGTGCTCTGGGATGGTGAAATAGTAGAAAAAGAAGGAAGAGAATGCTTACAGTTGTCCTATCTTAGTAAAGATGGTGAAGAAAACTATCCAGGCAATCTTGATGTAAAGGTTACATACTCCTTATCTGAAGACAATGAACTTATCATTCAATATCATGCTGTATCAGATAAGGACACCGTTGTTAACTTAAGCAACCACTCATATTTTAATCTTTTAGGACACGATGCAGGGGATATTAAAAATCATGAGCTGAAAATATATGCTGATAAGTTTACAGCAATTGATAATAATTGTTTAACTACTGGAGAAATTGTAGACGTAAAGGGTACTCCTTTTGATTTTACCGAACTGACTCCCATAGGACCTGGTCTTGATAGCAAAGATCCACAGATAATCAATGGTGGTGGCTATGATCATAACTGGGTATTGAATTCCCAGGACGGCAAACTGGCGAAGGCTGCTGAGCTTTATGAGGCAACTTCTGGTAGATTTATGGAGGTTTATACAACAAAACCAGGAATCCAGTTTTATTCAGGTAATTTCCTAGGCGGTCTGGAAAATTGTAAAGATGGTGCTACATATGATAAAAGAAGTGGTTTATGTTTAGAAACTCAATTCTTCCCCAATGCATTGAAACACAAGCATTTTCCTTCCCCAATATTAAGAGCCGGGGATGAATACAATCACACAACCATTTATAAGTTTTCCGTTAAAAAATAATTAATATTAGAGCCTGGCTGGAAATATAATTTCATCTGGGCTCTTTATGCATGTTTAAATTTTACAAAACAGGGGGACATTTCGATGAAAAGATTTGAAGGAAAAGTATGTGTGGTTACAGGTGGTGCTTTAGGGATAGGTAGATGCCTTACTAGGGAGTTTGCTAAAGAAGGTGCGAACATAGCTTTTATAGATATAAATAAAAGTGCAGGTGAAGAAAATCTATTATTTATTAAAGAAAAAGGTGGTAATGCAATATTCTACCATGGTGATATAGCTGAGGAGAAGACTCTTAATTCTTTTGCAGAAACAGTTATAAATACCTATGGCAAGGTTGACTACTTAATAAACAATGCCTGTATAAGCAAGAATGGCATCCTTTCAGGCTGTAGTTATGAAGATTTTAACTATGTATTAAGAATAGGAGTTTCAGCTCCATATATGCTATCTAAACTATTTATGCCATATTTTAGCCAGGGGGCTTCTATAGTAAATATAGCATCCACCAGAGCCTTTATGTCTCAATCCGATACCGAAAGCTATACAGCTGCAAAAGGAGGTATACTGGCCTTAACCCATGCTCTGGCTGTTAGTCTTAAAGGCAAGGTTCGGGTAAACTCCATTTCACCGGGCTGGATTGACACTGGAGAATACTACAATGAAAGTTATACTCCGGAATATAGCAGTGGAGATACTAAACAGCATCTTGTGGGCAGGGTAGGAAAGGCAACGGACATAGCAAGAGCAGCCATGTTTCTTTGTGACCAGGAAAATGACTTTATAACAGGAGAAAATATTACCGTGGACGGGGGTATGACCAAACTTATGATATATAGCGGTGATGAAGGATGGGAATATAAGGAGGAATAACCAGTATCAAAAGGAGGGATCTATTTGAATTTTGAATTCTATACGGCTTCAAAAATCGTATTTGGGAATAATAGGTTTTACGATATAAAGAATATTGCACCTCAGTATGCTGACAACTATCTAATTGTTTCAGGAGGCGGCTCTATACATAGATCAGGAAAGATGAAAGAATTAGAGGAACAGCTTATCCAAGCTGGATTGGCTTTTCATCACTATAGAGGAATTGTGGATGAACCTGGTCCTGATGACATAAACAAAGGTGTAGATATTGCAAAAAGTAATAACTGTAACGGAGTTATAGCTATTGGTGGTGGAAGTGTTATAGATACGGGAAAAGCCATATCCGGACTTATGACCAACGAGGGTTATATAAAGGATTATCTAGAAGGTGTTGGGATAGGTAGAAAACTAGTAAATGACCCGGCTCCCTTTATTGCGATTCCCACTACTGCTGGTACAGGATCAGAAGTTACTAAAAATGCTGTTATTACCTGTCCTGTAGAAAAATATAAAAAAAGTTTTAGGCACGATAAGTTAATACCTGATGTGGCATTGGTAGATCCAGTATTAACATTATCTCTTCCTGCCTTTAATACAGCCACTTCTGGAATGGACGCACTAACACAGCTAATAGAGTCCTATGTATCAAAGAAAGCTCAGCCTATTCCCGAGGCATTAGCTATCTATGGAATAGGGCTAGTAGCAAAATCTTTAATTGCCGCCTATACTGATGGACAAAATTTAGAGGCCAGACGGAACATGGCCTTGGCTAGTCTATTAAGTGGTATATGTTTAGCTAATTCGGGATTAGGGGCTGTTCACGGGATAGCTGCTGCTTTAGGTTGCCATTATGGTATATCTCATGGATTAGCCTGTGCCATTTTATTACCTTATATTATGGAATATAATATGGATGCTCAACTAAAGAAATACGCTGAAATTGGAAGGGTTTTAACAGCTAAATCAATAGACGATGATAGACAGGCAGCATTAGAAGGAATTGAGTACGTCAAAGAAATTTCAAAAAAGATGAATATACCTTCAGACTTGAAAGAGTTCTCCATTGACCAGCGGGATCTTCTCTTACTGGCTCAAAGTTCTCGAGGAAACAGCATGTCGGGTAATCCTGTTGATATGAGGGATCAAGATATAATAGATTTACTGAAAAAATTAATATAGAGCTAAATATTGCCATGTTTAAATTTCAGATTTTTCGACAATAATATTTTTACAAGGGTTCTATTATGGTCTAATTTATCCCTAACGGATCCGATAGTAAAGTAGTGTGTCACTTGTGAAAAGTAGATATCTACTTGTACTGAGATCATGATAGACCCTTTTATGGAGGACCTCCAATGGAGGTCCTTCTTGATTATATAATGCAAAAAAACATATTTGACTAAGCTAGTAAACCATGCTATAATATATTCGTTCTCAGGTGGCTTAGCTCAGCTGGTTAGAGTACCACGTTGACATCGTGGGGGTCACTGGTTCGAATCCAGTAGCCACCACCAAACAATTTAAGCTTAAACATCGGTATAGACCGATGTTTTTTTGTTAATAAATTGTAAATTATTTTCCATGGTATTATATATTGTAGTATTCATATGTTATAATTGATAATAATTGATAAAGATAATATTTGTGCAGAATCGGGGGTAAGGAGATATGTATTATAACCAGCAGGATTTGGATAGTATTACTAGACAATTAAAGAGGGTAATAGCTTTATTAGCGGCCATTATAATAATTTCTCTTATTATTTCTATCTTTATAGCAAAGATGGTAACTAATAAACTTGGTATGATGGCAATGGTAGTAGGGGTTTGTATTGCAATATTTTTTTGGGGTATGTATGTCAATCCTATTCATGCCTATTATAGATTTATTAGAGATTTAGTAACTGGCCGCTCCAGAGAAATTCAGGGATTAGTTAAAGATGTTAGCGAGTATCCGGTTTATAAGGATAATAAGCTTTATTATTATGAAGTAACCATAGAGGAAGATGATGTGGAAAGAGTACTTCTTTTAGATGACCAAAAGGACTGGCCTAATATAAATATTAATAGGTTGTATAATTTTGTAATTCATGAAAATTATGTTAAAGATCTTCATCAAATATCATAGGATCCTTTTGCTTTAACTTCTATTTTATGGTTAATATATAACAAAAAACTCTATCATAGAGAAGTGTAATGCCAGTCTGAAACGTTTAAAGACCGATTATGTAGACATCTTCTACTGCCTTGATACTAACATACTGAAATAAGCAGTGTTATAGTTGGTGCCTCTAAGACTGAACAGACAGAAGAGAACGTTAAGGCTGCAGGTAAGATTTTAGATGAAAGCACCATAGGTGAGATAGAAAAATTATTAAGTGAATAATATTATAGTAGCCAAGGCAGTAATAGATTTCAGCCTTGGCTTTTCATTCTTCCATATAACCTAAAACCGTACCATCTGCACCTATGAACACCTTTATGATATTTTCTTGCTCTTGCATATGTCTATGGGGATAAAAGTAGACTACTAGATATTCACCTGTATAATATACATCCTGATTATCCTTGTTTTTACAAATCGATGAAGTATCTTGATTATTTTCATATATAATTTTAGTTTCTTCAAACACTAATTTTTTACCGCATGACTTAAGATAGTCAGCACTTTTTTTAATTACCTCCAGATCTGACATTTTTCTTATGGAAAAAGATTTTTGCTGTGTTTTAACCTGGGGTTCTTCAATATTTGTAGAAATAGGATGAAGTGTATTAATATTGTTGCAACCTAAACATAAAAGAATTAAAATGATTATAAGAAATGGGATTTGAACTTTATTTATCACAGTATACACTCCTAATGCATAATATAGTAAATTTAATTAATACTAATGTCTTGCAGCTAACTTATATATATGCTGGTTAACCAGGACACTATGCTAAAGGATTTATAATCAAAAACCTTTATAATATAAAAGATTATAAAAAGAATATAAATTGAAGGGAGGTATAGCGGATTTATTCCGCTTATACAAATGGACAAATCAAATGCAGGAAAACTTCCAACAAGGGATGAGATTCCCAAGGAATTTAAATGGCGACTTGAGGATATGTATCCCTCTGTAGAAAAGTGGGAAGAGGACTACAAGTGGGTGAAAGATAATCTTGCCAATCTAGAGCAACACAAGGGTAAACTGGGAGATTCAGCAGATAGCCTTTTGCAAGGACTTAATACATACGTAGCTCTGATGGAAAAGGTAGAAAAGGTGTTTGTTTTTGCCCGTATGCAAAAGGATCAGGACAATACTAATACCCAGAGCCAGGCTCTAGTAGATCGGGCACAGGGACTTTTAGTAGAATATGATAGTGTTATATCCTTTTTAGTACCAGAAATATTAGAAATACCAGAAGAAAAACTAAATGGATATGTAGAAAGTCTGGAAGGACTGAAAATTTACAAACACTTCCTAGAGGATTTAATGAGGAAAAAGAAACATGTTCTATCGGAAAAGGAAGAGAAAATTTTAGCCATGGCCGGGGAAGTGGCCAGTGCCCCTGAAGATATCTTTACCATGGTTAATAACGCAGATATGCGTTTTCCCTATATTACCAACGAAGATGGTCAGGAAGTGGAATTAACCCACGGAAGATATATACAGTTTATGGAGAGCAAGGATAGGAATGTAAGAAAGCAGGCCTTTAAGAGCCTTTATGAAACCTATGGCAAACAAAAAAATACCATTGCAGCAACTCTTAGTTATTCCATAAAGAAAGATATTTTCTTTAGCAAGGTACGAAACTATCCTTCAACCTTAGAAATGGCGCTCTATGGAGATAATGTTCCTGTATCTGTATATGATAACTTAATCATGGCTGTTGAAAATAATTTAGGTGCCCTTCATAAATATGTATCTATCCGCAAAAAAGCCTTAAAGCTAGACCAGCTGCATATGTATGATCTATATGCTCCAATTATCCAGGATGTAGATATGCGAATTCCCTATAGCAAGGCTAAAGAAATGGTAGCAGAGGGTCTGAAACCCTTGGGTGAGAGGTACCTAAGTATATTACAAGAAGGCTTTAATAGGGGCTGGATTGATGTATTAGAAAATCAGGGAAAGACCAGTGGTGCTTATTCCTGGGGGTGCTATGACACACATCCCTATGTATTGATGAATTATCAAGAAAATATCAATAATGTATTTACATTGGCACATGAGATGGGTCATGCTATACACAGCTACCTATCCAACAAGAATCAGCCTTATATTCTAGCTGGATATAAAATATTTGTAGCAGAAGTGGCTTCTACACTGAATGAGATACTACTTACCAAACATCTTCTAGAGACCCTTGAGGATGACAAGCAAAAAGCCTATGTCCTAAACTACTATTTGGAGCAATTTAGAGGCACAGTGTACCGTCAAACAATGTTTGCAGAATTTGAAAAAATCATACATGGTATGGCTGAAAGAGGAGAGCCTTTAACTGTGGAAAGCTTATCAGAAGTTTACTACAACTTAAATGTAAAATATTATGGTCCCCAGATGGTAGTAGACCAAGAGATAGCATTAGAATGGGCAAGAATTCCCCATTTCTATTCATCATTCTATGTATATAAATATGCTACCGGTTTTTCTGCTGCAGCAGCTTTGGCAGAACAGATTTTAGATCAAGGCCAGCCTGCTGTAGAGAGGTATTTGAAATTCTTGTCCAGTGGTGGATCAGATTATCCAATAGAACTTCTTAAGAAAGCCGGAGTAGATATGACATCGCCAGAGCCAGTAAATCAGGCCTTAGAAACTTTCTCTGATTTAGTAGAAAGAATGGAGCAGTTGATATAGAGTAAAAAAGCAGGTACCAAAGTTAAAGGTACCTGCTTTTTTGTTTAGCTTGTACTCTTATACATTAAAGCGGAAGAGAATTACGTCCCCATCTTTTACCACATAATCCTTACCCTCAGAACGTACCAACCCCTTTTCTTTGGCAGCAGCATAGGATCCTGCACTGATTAGGTCTTCATAGGCAATGGTTTCAGCTCTAATAAAGCCTCTTTCAAAATCCGAGTGAATTTTTCCAGCTGCCTGGGGCGCTTTTGTACCCTCTACTATTGTCCATGCTCTTACCTCATTGGGACCAGCAGTTAAAAAGCTAATCAGCCCAAGAAGTCGATAACAACACTTTATTAGCCGGTCCATTCCTGATTCTTTCAGTCCCAGTTCCTTTAAAAACATTTCCTTTTCATCAGCATCTAGTTGTGCAATTTCTTCTTCGATTTTAGAACATAATACCAAAACTTCAGAGTTTTCTTTAGCAGCAAAATCCATTAGCTCTTTTACCATTGGGATGTTTTCTGGCTCTTTGCCAATATCATCTTCTGCGATATTGGCAGCATATATAACCGGTTTGCTAGTTAGGAAAAAGAGATTTTTTACAATTTCCTTCTCTTCTTTATCAAAATCCATATTTCTTAGGGGAATATTATCTTCTAAACCTGATTTTATTCTTTCCAGCAGAGTTAATTCCTGCTGGTAACGCTTTTCACCGGTTTTAACCATCTTTTTAGTCTTTAACATTCTTTTATCCAGGCTTTCTAAATCAGCAAATATTAGTTCTAGGTTTATAGTTTCAATGTCTCTAATAGGATCTATTTTACCATCCACATGGGTGATATTTGGGTCCTGGAAACAACGAACTACATGGACAATGGCGTCAACCTCCCTAATATGGGATAAAAATTTATTGCCAAGTCCTTCGCCACGGCTGGCCCCGCGCACCAGGCCGGCAATATCTACAAATTCAATGGTTGTGGGAATAACTTTTTCGCTGTTATGCAACTCCCTTAACTTTTCTAGACGCTCATCTGGGACAGCAACAACACCCACATTGGGCTCTATGGTACAAAAAGGATAATTGGCGGATTCTGCTCCCGCCTTTGTAATAGCATTAAAGAGGGTGCTTTTGCCTACATTTGGCAACCCTACAATACCTAACTTCATTTTTTTTCCTCCAAACGACTTAAATTGCTGTAAGAATTATTACCGTAAAGAATTATAATCCATTTTATTTAAATAATCAAATAAATCCTTTTAAAGAGATTATATTAATGATAAAATGAAGAAAATATTATTTAGTTAAGAAGAGTTGAGGGGATGATCAAAATTTGAAAGCCATTGTTATGGGAGCTTTTCGTACAGCAATATTAGCTATTCTCGTTGCCATATTAACTATCAACCTAGTGGGTATTTACCTTGGCTTTATTTTAAACCAAACTATACTACAAGACACATTTTTAATAAACATATTGAGAGAACAGGAAACCTATGCACAGATTAGACAGCTAATGTTTAGAATGGTCAATAGAAGTTTGCCAAATGGTCAAGACAGTCTTCCTTATCTGGAAAAGGCTGTATCAGAGGAATGGCTGGAAGTAGAATTAAATATATTGTTAACGGGTTTTTATAACTTTGCAAGTGGAAAAAGAAGTGATACTCCTACTATTTCTGTCCAAAAACTTAAAAAAGAAGTAGTGAATGTATTGGAGGATAATAGAACATATCAGGAAAGAGCAAGGTTAGTACAATTTTGGTTCGATCCCCTGCCAGATGAAGTTAATATGGAGGATTTCATGTCCGTTGATTTTTTGTGGGGAATACGTAAGGTGTTTATCATTTTAAAATGGCTTCCATGGGTTTTATGTGCAACTAATATAATTATTTTAATATTTATATATATAGCTGTATTAGACTGGAAACAGTTGATTTTGTGGGTTAGCGTAGGAGTTATTAGTGCTGGAGCCTTGTTAATTTTATTGGGCATAGCAATAGTATGGATGTCTGGCCAAATGAGTCTTGTAATGAATATTATAGAACGAGTAGCATCCTATGAAATACCCAAAAGTACTGTTGATAACTTTATAGATACCTTGATAGGAGGTATTGTTAGATCTTTTAATATTACTGGGATCACATCCATAATAATAGGAGGGATGGCATTATACTTAGTCCCTATTAAAGAAAAAAATCTCACTTTAGCAAAGTGAGATTTTTTGATTCCAACCTTTGCATGTATTCAAATTATTGAAATCGTTAATACTTAATAAGACAAGTACTTCTTTTTTAGTAGATTCTTACCATGCAAAGGGGTGGAAGGCTATGAAAAAACAAGAAGATCTTATTTCTCGTGTAAAAAATTTAGCTAATAAACATAAAATAACAGGACATAAAAAATCAATAAGTCGAGATTTTGCCAATATTGAACAAGATAGCAGATTACTGCTTGAAGCTTATAAAAAAATAAATGAACAGGTTAAGTCCTATAAAAGGGTTATATCTTCGGCGGAATGGTTATTGGACAACTTTTATATGTTAGAAGAGCAATCCAAGCAAATCCAACATCAGCTACCTGATAATCTGAGAGAATATCCCGTACTAGAATCTGGGATACCACGTATTTATGCTATTGCTGAAGATATTGTTGATTATACCGATGGACAACTAGATGAGGATATACTTATAGAATATTTAAGGGAATATCAGTCCGTTACCCCTTTAACCAGTGGCGAGCTGTGGATAGTACCATTAATGATTAAAATAGCTTTAATAAAAAAAATAAGGGAAATTGCAGTACATATAGTTGAACTTCAAAAACAAAAGAATGAGGGGAATAAATGGGGTTCTTTGCTATTAGAAAACATAGATGCTCCCAAAGAAAAATTGCATCAGCTAATTATGGAACATGACAAGATTAATAGCTATATGTCTTCCTCCTATGCAGAAGCTATGCTGCGAGTTTTCCGCAACAGTGGGAGCAAAGGGACTTCCCTGGTAACCTGGTTAGATGGAAAGCTTGCTCTTCAAGGGATAAATATAGATGATATGGTGCAGCTTGAGCATCAGACTCAGGCTAAATATCAAGTTTCTATAGGAAATGCCATAACGAGTCTAAGGTTTCTTCAATCTGTCAAATGGGAGGATATTTTCGAAAATCTAAGTTTTTTGGAAAAGATTTTAAGGGAAGACCCCTCAGGTTTTTATGCTAAAATGGAATTTGTTTCCCGTGAATACTATAGAAATGAACTTGTTAAGCTAGCTAATAAGTATAAGGTTAGTGA
Source organism: Clostridiales bacterium (assembly GCA_012735575.1). Classification (GTDB taxonomy): domain Bacteria; phylum Bacillota; class Clostridia; order Caldicoprobacterales; family UBA3941; genus JAAYGY01. Next base: position 33,855 of record JAAYGY010000017.1, on the reverse strand, counting down.
ACTTGATGTAGCAAAAATAGCCATTGAGTGTGCCAAAAAAACAAAAGATTCATCCAGTGACAATATCAGAAAAGGTCATGTAGGATATTATATAGTCGATGAAGGAAGAAATGAACTAAAAGCTAAGTTAGGAGATAAGAATCAAAGGGATGGATGGCTTAAAGATCATCCAGAAGCCTTTTATTTTGGGTCAATAGGTTTGATTATCCTTGTGACCTTAGGTATTGCGCTAAATTATTTATATAGAATAGACACTGAACAGAATCCATTGATACTGTTACTTTCAGGGCTAATTCTCTTTATTCCCGTTGTTACTTTAGCAGTAGGATTGATACATTGGATAATTCCTAGAATTATATCGCCTTGTTATTTGCCAAAACTAGAATTAGAAGATGGGATACCAGAGGAATATCGTACTATGGTGGTTATTCCTACTCTTTTATCCAGTGAAGACAGGGTATGGGAACTAATAGAACAAATGGAAGTATTTTATCTGGCAAACCAAGGAGAGAATATCCATTTTGCTTTACTGGGGGATTTTAAAGACTCAAACAAAGAAAAGGAGCCTGAGGATAAAGCTATAATAAATGCAGCCACTAAGGCTGTTAATGAGTTAAATCAAAGATACCAAGGCAATGGAGAATGTATTTTTTACTTTTTCCATCGAAATAGGCAATGGAACGCTGCACAGAAATCCTGGATGGGATGGGAGCGAAAAAGGGGTGCTCTTGTAGAGTTCACCAGTCTTCTTAGAGGCGATGAGAATACGGGTTTTACTACAAAAATAGGAGATTTGTCTATACTACCAAAGATAAAATTTGTCATTACTTTAGATGCTGACACTCATCTTCCTAGAGATGCAGCCAAAAGGCTAATAGGTGCCTTAGCCCACCCCCTTAACCGGCCTGTAGTGGACAAGTCTCTTGATAGGGTGGTAAAAGGTTATGGAATATTACAGCCTAGAATTGGTATTGCAGTTGACAGCGCAAGCCGATCATCCTTTGCTCTTACCTTTTCAGGGCAAACTGGTTTAGATCCTTATACAACTGCAGTTTCCGATGTTTACCAGGATCTATTTTGTGAGGGCATTTTTACTGGAAAAGGTGCTTATGAAGTTGATGTATTTAATGATGTGTTAAAGGATGCAATCCCTGAAAATACTATATTAAGCCATGATCTACTGGAAGGTTCATATATTAGAGCCGGGTTGGTAACAGATATTGAACTTATAGATGGGTATCCGGCTAACTATATTTCTTATTCTATGAGGCTGCATAGATGGGTTAGAGGAGATTGGCAGCTTATTCCATGGTTGTTTTCCAGTGTAACAAATCGAAAAAAAGATAAAGTTAAGAATCCTTTGACTGCAATCTCTAAGTGGAAGATTTTTGATAATATGCGAAGGAGTTTACTTTCACCGTCTCTTTTTCTCTTGTTAACTCTAGGCTTAACAGTACTGCCTGGGTCTGACTGGTTTTGGCTGGGATTATTTGTTGTTACATTAACCATGCCATTACTTATGGATGTAGTAGGGACTTTTATTGGGAGAATGGGGGCTCATAATCGTTCTCTGGTGGATATACTGTATGGCACTAAAAACTTGGCCATGCAGATCATCCTGACTTTTGTCTTTCTTGCCCATCAGGCTTTTCTGATGACAGATGCCATAGTACGGACCCTTATTAGAGTGTTTTTCACTAGACAGAATATGCTGGAATGGGTAACGGCTGCTGATGCTGATAGGAAGTTCAAAGGAACACTAGGGGACTACTGGAGAAAGATGTTGCCAGCTATGATTGTTTCGGTGGCCTTCTTCTTTTGGGTGGTGTTCATTAGAAAATATGTCCCGTTTATACCTTTGGCAATTTCCATTACATGGCTATTATCCCCTTTGATAGCCTATAGAATAAGTCAACCTAAGGATAGGCAAATACCTGAGTTATCCAAGGAGCAAATAGAAAAGCTTCGTATGATAAGTAGGAAAACATGGAAATACTTTGATGAATTTATAAAGGGTGAAGATAATTGGTTGCCACCTGATAATTATCAAGAAGAACCTTATGTAGGATTGGCTCATAGAACCTCTCCTACCAATATGGGTATGGCATTGGTTTCTATACTTTCAGCTAGGGATTTGGGTTATATAAGTACCAGTCAGGTGCTGCATAGATTTAAAAAAACTTTTGATACTCTAGAGAAACTGGAAAAATGGAAGGGTCACTTTTTCAACTGGTATGATACTCGCACCCTGGAGCCTTTAAGGCCCAGGTATGTTTCATCTGTTGACAGTGGAAATTTGGCTTGCTACTTGGTTTTGATAAAGCAAGGCATTGAAGAATTGTTGTCAAGACCTTTAATAGGTCAGGAGATGATTTTAGGACTTAAGGATACCATCAAACTGGATTTTGAGAAAAATGGCAATTCAATACCGTCAATTATAAGTATGCTAGAGGCAAACGAAGAGATTGCTTTAACGGAATGGAAACTTACATTAAACCAACTGGGAAGCATAGGTGATTATACTGATAAACAAATAGATGACTTTAAAAAAGAAATTGATGAGTTGGCTCCTTGGGTAGATCTGCTTTTGGAGCCTCCCAGAAGCATTCGCGGCCAAAATGGTCTGTCTGAAGAAGTAAAGAAAAACTTTGAGCGGCTTGTGGATAGTTTAAATAAGAATTTTTCTATTATGAGAATATTAGATGATTATCATGATATTTTGGATAATCTATCAAAGGTTATATCATCTATACGCCAGGCTAAGGACTCAGAAAAAGAGTCAAGACAAATAACAAATTGGTTAAGGCAGTTAGAGATTGCTTTAGGTGAGTCCCATATTGCAGCAAGGAAAATTGCTGCAATATGCAAAAAATTAACAGATAGAATAGATGAGATTTTTAATAACATGGATTTTAGCGTCCTGTATGATGAAAAGAAGGAGTTATTCTCCATAGGATATGATATTGAGGCAGAAAAATTGCAGGATGTCTATTATGATCTATTAGCTTCTGAAGCACGGCAGACTAGTTTTATAGCCATTGCCAAAGGGGATATTCCCCAGAAACATTGGTTTAAATTGGCACGCTCATTGACCTTGGTGGGTGATTCCCGAAGCTTATTATCCTGGGGTGGAACCATGTTTGAGTATTTAATGCCCCTATTGATAATGAAAAACTATAAAAATACTCTTTGGGATGAAACATATCAAACAGTGGTAAAGGGGCAACGACAATATGGCGACCAAAGGCATGTTCCCTGGGGAGTTTCCGAGTCTGCCTTTTATGCTTTTGATCTCCAGCTAAATTATCAATACAAAGCCTTTGGAGTACCTAAATTAGGACTTAAGTCTGGATTAATTAAAGATATTGTAGTATCCCCCTATGCCTCCATTATGGCATTGGGAATTGATCCCTTGGCAACTATGAAAAATATTGAGCATCTTATAGCAGAGGGCATGTGTGGAGAATACGGTATGTATGAATCTATAGACTATACTCCTGAGAGGGTTCCACATAGAAAGAAAAGTATGATTGTCAAAACCTATATGATTCACCATCAGGGTATGATCTTTTTAGCTCTAAATAATTATTTAAACAAAAATATTATACAGGAGCGCTTCCATAGCATACCCATGATAAAGGCTACGGAGTTATTGTTACAGGAGAGAATTCCTCAGAGAGAAATTATAATCAAAGACTACAAGAATGAGTCTGATGTAAAGGATATAGAAACGGAAAAGAAAGCCTATCAGGAAATTTATTCAAGGAACATTATAAATACGGCTCATACACCTATACCTGAGGTATGTATTTTATCAAACAACCAATATACTACCGTTATTACCAATAGTGGAGGTGGATTTAGTCAATTCCAAGGTTTGGGAATCAATCGCTGGCGAGAGGATGTAACCAGAGATAATTGGGGAATATTTTTCTATATAAAGAATCTAAACTCCAATCACTATTGGTCTTCTACCTATCAGCCTTGTCTTGATGAGGGTGAAAAATATGAAGTTATCTTCGAACCTGACAAGGCCATATTCAATCGAAAGGATGGTAATATAGAAACCAGGACTGAGGTGGTAGTATCTCCAGAGCATAATGTGGAGATTCGAAAGATATCCCTTAGTAACCATAGTAAGCATAATAGGGTATTAGAGGTGACTAGCTATTTTGAACCCATATTGGCAGCACAAGGGGATGATATAGCTCATCCAGCCTTTGTCAATCTTTTTGTGGAAACGGAGTATATTGAACATTATAATATATTGCTTATGACTAGACGGCCTAGAAGCAAAGAACAAAAGCGAATGTGGTTGGCGCATACCCTAGTTGTAGAAGGGGATCCAATAGGTATTGTTCAATATGAGACCGACAGATCCAAATTTATTGGACGGGGTCGCGATATTAGCAATCCTAAGGCTATGGATTCAGATCAGCCCTTGAGCAATACTACGGGGGCAGTACTGGATGCCATTATGAGCCTAAGGCAAAGACTAAGCATAGATGCCGGAGAATCTGCCAAATTATCATATATAGTGGCTGTTGCAGAAACCAGGGAAGAAGTCATAAACCTGGCCAAGGAGTATCAGAATACTGCTGTAGTATCAAGAGCTTTTGAGCTGGCTTGGACCCACAGTCAGGTGGAAATGAGATATTTAAACTTAACATCATCTGAACTTAACTTATACCAGAAGATGCTTTCCTCAATTATTTATACAAGTCCTGGCAGGAGAGCAAGTTTGAAATCCATAAAGAATCATAAGGCACAAAGCGGCTTATGGACATATGGTATTTCAGGCGATTTGCCAATAGCTACAATAAAGGTAAGTACTATTGATGAAATAGAAATGGTTAAACAAATGCTATCCATACACGAATATTGGCGTCTTAAAGGAATATATGTGGATCTGGTGATACTTAATGAATACGGTAACAGCTATGAACAGCCTGTACAGGATCGTATTAGGGAGATGCTGACCATCAGTCATTTAAAAGATTTACAGGGCAAACCGGGAGGCATACATCTTTTAGCTGGCAACTTGATGCCAGAGGAGGATAAAAATCTTTTGGCTTATGCATCAAGGATAACTATTGATGGGCAGCGAGGTTCTTTAGCTTCCCAGATAGAAAACCCGGGTGCTTATGAAGATTTGCCCGGAACTAAGATTTATACTGAATATGATGATTTAATTGAGTATGAAACAGAGAGGGAATCGGAGCTTTTATTCTTTAACGATATTGGAGGATTCAGTCTTGATGGTAAGGAGTATGTAATTAAACTAACAAAAGATATTACCACTCCTATGCCTTGGAGCAATATTGTAGCTAATAAGGACTTTGGATTTTTAGTTACGGAATCTGGTGCAGGATATACATGGCATGAAAATAGTAGAGAAAATAAGCTGACACCATGGTCTAATGATCCTATTGTGGATCCTGTTGGAGAGGCGGTTTATATTAGGGATGAGAATACAGGAGCTCTTTGGTCCATTACGCCATCCCCAATACGGACAGAAGGGTCATATACCATACGCCATGGACAGGGTTATTCTGTTTTTGAATTCAATAGAAACGGTTTAAAACAGAAACAAACCATGTTTGTATGCCCAGATAAGCCGGTTAAGTATTATCATATACAACTTTCAAATAATTCCAATAGAAGAAAAAATCTCTCCCTTACTCTTTATGTTCATTGGGTATGTGGAGTTAATCCTATTCCTAACAACCAATTTATAATGACCATGGAAGATAGAGAAGTTAATGCTATCTTTGCAGTTAATCCTTATAATGAACAGTTTGCAGAAAAAGTAGCTTTTATAGCCAGCGACAGGCCCTATGTGGGCATTACAGGCGACAGAACTGAATTCATTGGAAGAAATGGTTCTATTAGCAACCCCTTAGCCCTAAAAAGAGAAGGCTTATCCAATAGGGTAGGTGCCGGTTTTGATCCCTGTGGTGCTATACAAGTAACGGTAGATATAGAACCAGGCAAACAAGAAGAGGTAATCTTTGTACTAGGGCAGGGTAACAGCGCTGAAGAGGCTAGGGAGATTATAAGAAAATATGCTAATGCTGAAGCGGCCCGCCATGTACTGGAAGAGTCTAAAAATATTTGGGAAGAAAGATTAAGTGCCGTTAAGGTAAAAACACCTGATGAGTCCATGAATATTATGTTAAATAGGTGGTTGCTATACCAAACTCTTAGCAGCAGGCTTTTAGCGAGGACAGGTTTTTACCAGGCTGGAGGCGCTTACGGATTCCGTGACCAGTTACAGGATGTATTGGCTTTAATTTATAGCAATTCAATAATGATGAAGGAACAGATTCTTCTTAGCAGCCAGCATCAGTTTACTCAAGGCGATGTACAGCACTGGTGGCATCCTCCATACAGGGGAATTAGGACAAGAATCACTGATGATCTCCTATTCCTGCCATATGTAACTGCAAATTATATAGAGGGTACAGGAGATTGGGGTATATTAGATGAGAAAACTCACTATCTGGTAGATGAACCTTTAAGTCAAGATGAAGATGACAGATATAATGAGCCAGCAATATCAAAGGAAAAGGATAGCATCTATGACCATTGTATAAGAGCTATTGAAAAATCCTTATCTTTTGGTGAACATGGGTTACCACTAATGGGAGGCGGCGACTGGAATGATGGCATGGATAAGGTAGGGATTAAAGGCCGTGGAGAGAGTGTATGGCTTGGATGGTTTTTGTACACTGTCCTGGATAAGTTTATACCAATCTGCCAGCATCGCAATGATAAGGAAAGAGCAGAGAAGTATAAAGATGTAGCTGAGAAATTAAAGGATGCTATAGATAAAAACGGTTGGGATGGTGGATGGTACCGTAGGGCATATTTCGATGATGGAACGCCCCTTGGTTCTGAATTAAATGAAGAATGCCGAATTGATGCTATTTCCCAATCCTGGGCTGTGATATCGGGAGCTGCCAATCCCTCTCGGGCAAAGATTGCTATGGAAGCCATGGAAAGGCACCTAGTACGAAGAGATGAAGGACTAATACAGCTGTTAGCACCACCTTTTTACAGTTCATCCTTAGAGCCTGGCTATATCAAGGGATATGTGCCAGGTGTTAGGGAAAACGGTGGTCAATATACCCATGGCGCAGTATGGACCATACTGGCTAATGCAATGCTTGGTGATGGGAATAAAGCATGGGAGCTATATCATATGATCAATCCAATTAACCATGGACGAACCTGGATTGAGATAAATAGGTACAAGGTTGAACCTTATGTCATGGCAGCCGATGTATATACAGTAGAGCCCCATGTAGGTCGAGGGGGCTGGACCTGGTATACTGGTTCAGCAGCCTGGATGTATAGGGTTGCTGTAGAGTGGATTATAGGCTTAAAGCTGAGAGGAGATAAGCTCTATATAGATCCCTGTATTCCTTCACATTGGGAAGGTTTTGATATGATCTATAGGCACAAAAATGCTACCTATAGAATTAGAATAGAAAACCCAGACAGGGTTAATAAAGGGGTTAAAGAAATATGGCTAGATGATGAAAAACTTGATGAAAAATTCATATCCTTGTCAGATAGAGAAGGTGAGCATAGCGTAAGGGTGATTTTAGGAACTGCTTAGTATTGCAGTTCCTTTAACTTTTTTAAAAGTCTAAACATAATGTTAATCTATTGTATGAGTGATGAAGTGAGCCTTTAATATCCGTTATGAATTGTTAACGACTCTATAAATTTAGAATTAAATCAATAAAGTTGGTTATATTCTAAATAAAGCTGTAAGGAATATTTCATAGGGCAAGCCCTCAAAGGAATATCTTATTAATGTCACATAATTGTCAGTAGAAAGAGTTTGGGGGTTGCATCAATGAGAGTATATTTTATCAGTAAAAAATGGATTTATATATTTTGGATCATATTAGGTCTAATTATTGGTATTGTTTATCTAGTAAAAATTAGAGAGGAAAAAACTCTAGCAACATTTACTACTCCAGCCTATGGAATAACAGTTGCTATTGATGCAGGTCATGGAGGAATGGATCCAGGAGCAGTTAGCAAGAGTGGAGTAAGAGAAGATGAGATAAATTTAAAAATAGCAAAGAAACTTCAGGCATATCTTGAAAATGGGGGAGCAAAAGTTGTAATGACACGGAAAACCAATGAAGGGCTGTATGACAAAGATTATAAGGGATCTAAAAAACGCCAGGATATGTCCAGAAGAGTTGAGATCCTTAAAAAAGCCAATCCTGATATAGTTATAAGCATTCATTTAAATCAGTTTAGCCAGCCCCAGTATTTCGGTGCTCAAACCTTTTACATGAAAGGTAGTGAAGAAGGAAAGCAGCTTGCAGAGGCCATTCAACAACAACTGATAAGGATATTGAATAGGGGAAATAAGCGCCAAATAAAGGCTGCGGATAACTTTTTGATTCTAAAAGCTGTAAATAGCCCTTCAGTAATAGTGGAATGCGGATTCTTATCAAATCCTCAAGAAGAAACCCTATTAACTACCGAAGATTATCAGGATCAGGTAGCATGGGCTATTTATTGTGGGATTATAAGCTATTTATCCAAATAGATTAGCAATTATTCATTATTTTTCGTTCATAATGTGGTAAAAGACTACTCAAAAATGTTATAATTATTAAAGAATAATTAATTAACGGCAAGTTAAAGCGGGGGTGGATATATGTGGGCCGTGATCTCTGATCTGCTTCAGCGGTTGGAGCCTTATTTGCAGTTTCCAGATATTATTCGACATATTGTAGATATTACTGTTGTCGCCTTCGTATTATACCAGCTCCTTTTATTAATTAGAAAGACAAGAGCTGAACAGGTACTAAAGGGTGTCGTTTTTCTTTTTTTCATATATTTTGTTACCAAAGGCTTAAAACTTAATACAATAGCCTGGATTTTAGAAAATACCATTAATTTTGGTATTACTGCTGTGGTTATTGTTTTCCTTCCTGAGATCAGGAGAGCATTGGAGCAGATCGGAAGGGGCCGGTTCTTTGAGAGAAGCCTGTTATTGGGGGATGATAGAGAAAAAGATACCCAGAGTATTGTAAATGGGATAGCTGATGCTGTCGCCAATATGTCTAAAACAAGAACCGGTGCTTTAATAGTAGTAGAAAAGCAGACAGGTATTAATGAAATTATAGAAACAGGGGTTAAACTGGATGCAAGGTTAACTAGGGAGCTTTTAGAAAATATATTTATTCCCAACACCCCTTTGCATGATGGTGCTGTAGTCATTCGTGGTGAGAGGATAGCTGCAGCTGGTTGTTTTCTGCCCCTTACAGAAAACCCTAATCTCAGCAAGCAATTAGGGACAAGGCATCGTGCGGCTTTGGGAATAACAGAAAGTTCTGATGCCCTAGCTATAATTGTGTCTGAGGAGACTGGGGTTATATCAATGGCTCAAAATGGCAAGCTTACCCGTTATTTAGATATGGATGGCCTAAAAAGTGTCCTCAGGTCTATATATTATAAGGAAAATGATGTTGGACCTTTAAGTTTTATAAAAAGGAGGTCCAAAAATGACTAGGTTTTTTGAAAGAAACATAACTCTAAAAGTTATTTCTATAGTGATTGCACTTATATTATGGAGTATGACACCCAGTAATCGTGATCCATTAAGAGATATGAGCTTTCGGGACATTCCCATTAGGATAGAGAATGAACAAAAACTCTCAGAAAATGGCTTAATGATATCATCGGATATGCCTGATACCTATAGTTTTGATATCAAAGCTAAGTCAAGCATGGTTAGATATATAGATAAAAGCAAAATTATTGCTATAGTTGATCTGTCAGAGGTCAATAAGACAGGAGAGCAAAGGGTTAGTGTTGAAATAAGTGGTTTGCCTAGTAATATTGAAATAAAGTCACTACCGGATATAGATATAAATGTGGAGAGAATAGTATCAAAAACAGTACCAGTAATACCTAAGGTGGCAGAAAAGGACAGTGTGGAGTTTGGCAAGAGGTATTACGAAATAAATCCCAGGTTTGTAGAAGTTAGGGGACCTGAATCCCTAATTAGCACCGCTGCCTATGCTCAAATATCTGTATCCTTGGGTGTAAAAGATAGAAGGATAGACCGATCTTTAATGGTTGAGCTATTTAATGAAGAGGATGAGATTATAGAGCCTGATTTAATAACCATTAATCCGGAATACTGTGTTTTGACAGTCTATCCCAATAAAACTGTTCGAGTTGATCCTCAAATAACAGGAGAGCCTGCTGAAGGCTTTGTGGTAATGGGTCAGGAAATAAAGCCAGGAGAAGTAACCATAAGTGGAGAGCCAGAGGTATTGGCAGCTACTGATACCATAACTACAGAAGTATTGGATATCCAGGGAGCAACAGGGGATATCAATAAAGAATTAAAACTACAGCAACATGAGGATATTCGCCTAAGTCCGGGAGAACCTTCACATATCCAGGTTTTAGTGAGAGTAGAAAGAATAATCAATAGGGATGTCAACTTTGGGGAAGTTGAACTTCGAAATGTACCGCAGGGCTTACATGCGAAACTGGATGAATTAGAAGAGGAAATGACCATTACAGTAAGTGGTCCTCAAAGTTTGATCAATGCTCTTAAGCCCCAGATTTTAAGAGTATACATGGATCTAGAAAACTCATCAAGGGGAGAGAGAAACTATCCCGTACAGGTAGAAAACCTCCCTTCTGGCCTGGAAGTAACAAACATTGAGCCTAAACAATTAAAGGTAATTATAGAATAATCAAAAAGCTGTGGTACTTTATGAAATTTAAGTGCCACAGCTTTTCTTTGCTAGAAGAATTTCCTAACACCGGTTTCTATTTCTATTTTAGCTCTCAAAAGGACTTGATTTATTTCGTCCACTTTAACAGGCTTTAGAATATAATCATAAGCACCTACCTTCATTGCTTGTCTTAGATAGTCAAAATTATCATAATTACTAACGATAACATATTTTATATTTGGCCAACATTTTTTAGCTGTTTCTATAAAGGTAATTCCATCCATTTTGGGCATTCTTATGGCTGTTAGTATAACATGAGGATTTACATGAGGGATAAGGGCCAAGGCCTCCTCGCCGTTATTGGCTTCGCCGACCAGTTCAAAATCGTTTTCTACCCATTTGATTTTGCGGTCAATATCCCTTCGGGCATTATAGCTACTATCTACCATTAAAACTTTCAGCACCATTGCTTTCATCCTTTCCAAGCAAAGCTAAAGAAATACATTTCAACGATGTCTCTAGCTTGATTATAGCACTTATTGTACATTAATAGAACCCAATTTTACACAAATTCACAGAATTATCGTTATTTATTTAAAAAAGGACAATTTATGATATAATCTGATTCGCAATTAAAGCTAGTATTTATAAGCATTAGATGGTATAATTATTGGTGAATTATATGCGTCTGTAGCTCAGTGGATAGAGCGTTGGACTCCGACTCCAAAGGCCGCAGGTTCAAATCCTGTCAGACGCACCAATGGGGGCGATGCTTAGCATCGCCTATTTAAAATTCTAAAAAGCCATTGGATAGAAAGGACGTGTATTTGTGTCCAGTAAAAAATTTGAGATAATATCTCTAACCATGCGATATTGGTTTATTGGTCTGATAATATTTATTACATTGAGAATCTTAATGGAGGCATTTAGGACAAGGCAGGAACAGGATTATGAGGACGAAGGCCCTTTTGGTCATATAATTTTTTTCATGGTTATTTTTCTTGCTTCTGCTTACGCATTACTGGCCTATAAAAACCCAAGTGGTTTTGATAAATATACTGCTTTAATAGGGATAATTGCAGGTATTGCTTTTATTATTCAATATAATCTTTTTAGGCTGGTTTTTCCCAGGATGGACAGACTGCTATTAATAATAGTTGATACTCTAGCTATATTTGGTTTTATAATGCTTTATAGATTTAATCCGGATTTGGCAAAAAGTCAGATGAAATATTTTATTGCAGGAAATGTAGCCTTATTATTTTTTATTTTATTTACTTATAAGATACGAATGAATGAAATTTTCAGCTATATTCTTATGGGATTAGCCTGTGTCCTCCTTTTGTTGCCTATTATTTTTGGGAAAGAGATCTTTGGTGCTAAAAACTGGATTTCAATTAAAGGATACAGCCTCCAACCTTCAGAGTTTGTAAAGATTATTTTGATATTTATATTTGCAACGTGGTTTAGGGAGGAGAATAAGTTTAGGGAGCATTTACCGGCTTTTATTTTTGCTGGTGTAGCTATTTTACTTGTGGTACTGCAAAGAGATTTGGGTGCTGCCCTTTTGTATTTTTACATTTTTATCTTTGTTTACTATATAGCAACCTCCGATTGGATTATAGTTTTACTGGCAGGTGGTGCCGCTGTACTGGGAAGCGTTGCTAGCTACCATCTTTTTAGTCATATTAGAGTAAGGGTTGAAGCATGGAAAAATCCCTGGAGAGATATTGAAAATAAAGGGTATCAGATAGCACATTCCCTTATTGCAATAAGCAGTGGTGGTCTTATAGGTACAGGATTAGGGCTGGGATCACCCCAAGTAGTTCCAGCTTTTAAGACCGATTTTATATTTGCTACTATTTGTGAAGAATTTGGTATTATTTCTGGTTTTTGTATTATAGGCTTATATGCTATGATTGTAATCAGGGGAGTATCAATTGCTTTAAGAAATAAGGATCCCTATAAGGCACTACTTGCTTTTGGTGCTACTGTAGCATTAACCCTCCAAGCATTTACCATAATTGGAGGTGTTATAAAGATGATCCCCCTAACAGGTGTTACCATGCCCTTTGTCAGTTACGGAGGTAGTTCTATGGTTACTTCATTAGCACTAGTAGGGGTCTTAGAGGGAGTAGCCATAGATGCTACAGATAATAGCAATGAAGATGGGGCTGAAGAGGATGATTATAAAGAAGATCAGGCCTTTGGGGAAGGAGTATAGAATCTATGAAAGGTCTAGAGAAAAACCTTAAGAAGGGACTGGTAGTTTTATTAGCCGCCTTTATATTGCTTGCAGTATATTATTGCTATATCCTGTTTTTTTATAGTGATAGATGGTTTGCTAACTCCTATAATCCCAGGGTTAGACTGGATTCGTGGGAACCTAAAGTAATTCCAGGAGACATTAAAGATCGTAACGGTAAGCTTTTGGCTACTACTGTTAAAGAAAAAAGACAAAATCCTCAAACCCAACAGAAACAGGTATACTATTACAGAAGTTATCTGGGAGGAGGAGAACAGGCCAGGAGTATAGCTCATGTAGTAGGGTTTAACAATAGCCAATGGGGTAGATCCGGGGTCGAGGCTCTGCAGGTTAAATATTTGATGGGATACAATAATCCATTTTATGAAAGGGTTTATCAAAAGATATTTTTATCAACAGAAGTGGGTAATACCCTGCACCTTACCATAGATCTTGCTCTTCAGCAATATATAGATGACGTTCTAGGCAGCAATAAAGGTAGCGTTGTAGTTATGAATGCTCAGACCGGCGAAATACTGGCTATGGTAAGTCATCCTACCTTTAATCCTAACAGGCTGGAAAATATAGAGGGGGATATATTATTAAACAGGGCTACAGAGGGACTTTTTATGCCTGGATCTGTTTTCAAAGTTATTGTTGCCGCGTCTGCACTGGACAACCTGGAGCATATTTCAGATAACATCTTTGATTGTCAGGGTGAGATTCAAACAGGTTCTCAGGGTATATCATGTTATGGCGGAGAATCCCATGGACAGGTGAATTTAAAAGAGGCAATAACAGTATCTTGTAATGGATATTTTGTTGATACAGCAACAAAACTGGGTAAGGAAAAACTATTAAAAACAGCTGAAGCTTTTGGATTTAATCAAGATTTTATCTTTCCCGATTTGAAACTGGCTGCTAGCCCTCTGCCTTTAAAAGGTAGTGTTTCAAAGGAGAAACTGGCCCTAATTTCTATTGGTCAGGGAGATGTGCAAGTTACTCCGCTACATATGGCCATGATTGCCTCGGCAATAGCCAATGATGGCATAATGATGGAGCCCAAGCTTGTCTATGAGGTAGTGGGCAGAAACGGGAAAGCGCAAGTAAAGCTACAACCTAATATTTATCGAAAAGCCATGCGCCTGGAGAGTGCCAGGCTTATACAGGAAATGTTGAAAAACGTTGTTGATCAAGGCACTGGAAAAGCTGCTGCCTTAAAGGGCTGGCAGGTAGCTGGTAAAACAGGTACAGCTGAGATAAGTAACGGTGAATCTGAAATTAAAAACAATGCCTGGTTTATTGGCTTTGTGCCTGGAAATAAATCTAAACTTGCTATAGCGGTAGTATTAGAGGATTTGCCAGAAGGGCAGACAGGCGGCAGGATGGCAGCACCTTTAGCAGGTAAAATCTTTAAAAAAGCACTGGATTTAGGATATTAGTTAACAAAGCAGCTGTAAAGACACTTGACTTTACACCTCTCCAACTGTATAATTTATACAGTATAAATCCATAATACTGTTGGGGAGGTTATTATGAAAACTAAAAATATTGTAATAGGTGGAATGCTCACGGGATTGGCTATTATGATCCCTTTGATATTTGGAGGTACACCATTAATGATAGTAATACCTCCTGGTTTTACTGCAACTATTGCATCACATTTACCAAGTATGTTAGCCATGGCAATTAGCCCTGGAGTAGCTATAATGGTTGGTGTTGGTTCGGCTTTGGGGTTCACCTTAAGGGTAAGCGCTGTAGTGGGTGCCAGAGCTCTAACCCATTCAGTTTTTGGTGGAATTGGAGCATTAGCATATGAAAATGGGATGCCTTTCTGGGCAGTGCTATTAATAACTACTCCAATTCATGCTCTGTCAGAAGCACTAATACTTTTACCTTTTGGATTTGATTTCTATCAGGCATTAGTAGTTACAGGTGTTGGTACAGCCATACATCACCTAATAGATAGTGCCATAACCCTAACTGTTTATCATTCCCTAGTCCATCTTTCGATACTAAAAAAACCATCATTACAAAAAAGGTCATAAGGCCTTTTTTTGTTTTTGGTGTAGACATCATGTATGATAGAATATATTATAAATCATAAAGTAGATAATGAAACTTAAGAAAGGCTGAATATTAATGACCAATATAGAAGATAAACTAAAGACCTTACCTGATTGTCCGGGAGTTTATCTAATGAAGGACGAAAATGACAATATAATATATGTTGGCAAGGCCATATCTCTTAAAAATAGAGTTAGGCAGTATTTTCAGTCATCAAAAAATCATACAACCAAAGTAAGAGCTATGGTTGCCAATATCAAGGATTTTGATTATATAATAACTGATTCAGAATTAGAAGCCTTGATCTTAGAATGTAATCTAATAAAAGAGCACAGGCCTAAATATAATGTCCTATTGAAGGATGATAAACAATATCCTTATATAATGATAACCATGGAGGAGAATTATCCCCGGGTTGTATTAAGCCGTGAGATGAAGAAGGATAAGAATCTCTATTTTGGTCCTTATGGTAGTTCAAAGATAGTTAGGGATACAATAGAAGTTATTAAAAGGCTGTTTCCAGTTAGAACCTGTAAAAAAAATTTAAACTCCATAAAAAAGGGAGACAGGCCCTGTTTATATTATTATATAAACCAGTGTCAGGGTCCTTGTCAGGGTAATATAGATAAAGAGGAGTATAGAAAGGTTATAAAGGATGTATGCAGGTTTCTAGATGGGAAATATGAGGATTTAATAAAAGATCTCAGACAGCAAATGGAGGCTGCTGCTCATGAGTTGAACTTTGAAAAGGCAGCTGGCTTAAGGGATAAAATCCAATCTGTAGAAAAAGTCATGGAAAAACAGAAGATAGTATCTATAGACATGTTAGATCAGGATGTTATTGCCATTGCTTTAGGGGAACAGGAAAGTGTAGTACAGATGTTCTTTATAAGAAGTGGAAAATTGACGGGCAGCGAACAGTTTATCTTGGATACTGAGAACGAAAGTGAAGTAAAGGAAATAATCGGATCTTTTGTAAAACAATTTTATCTTACTTCTACTTTTATACCTAAAGAAATTTTACTCCAGGAGGAGATAGATGAGGCTTTAATCATTGAAAGGTGGCTTACCTCCAAACGGGGAAACCGTGTCTATATAAAAATTCCTAAGAGAGGGAATAAAAAAGAATTAGTAGATATGGCACTTAGAAACGCCATAGAGGCTCTAGACAACCTAAAACAAAAAATGGAAGCAGAGCAAGCCAGAACAATAGGTGCATCCGAAGAACTGGCTAGGGTGCTGGATCTTCCATATGTGCCAACTAGGATTGAAGCCTTTGATATCTCAAATATTCAAGGGACAAACTCAGTTGCCTCTATGGTGGTTTTCGAAAAGGGCAAACCCAGTAAAAAGGATTATAGAAGATTTAGAATCAAAGGAGTAGAAGGTCCTGATGATTATGCTAGTATGGCACAGGTTATAGAGAGAAGATTTAAAAGGGGCTTAGAAGAAAAGAAAGCTTTGGAGTCTCAGAACAAAGATTCTGACCTTGGCAAGTTTTCTAGGCTTCCTGATCTAATACTTATAGATGGAGGAAAAGGCCAGTTAAAGGCTGCAATCACCAGTTTAAAAAAGTTGGGCATAGATTATATCCCCACAATAAGTCTGGCAGAGAAGAACGAAGAAATCTATATGGAAAATCAGAGTAAGCCCATAGTTATTCCAAAAAATAGTTTGGCACTGCAGTTACTGCAAAGAATCAGAGACGAGGCCCATAGATTTGCTATAACCTATCATAGAAGCCTCAGGGGCAAGGACAACATACGTTCTATATTGGAAGACATACCAAATATTGGACCCAGCAGGAGAAGAGCCTTGCTCAAGCATTTTGGTTCTATTGAGGCTATAAGAAGAGCCAGTTTGGATGAGTTAAGCCAGGTAGAGGGTATGAATAGGAATGCAGCCCTAAGTGTAATAGAATACTTTGGTATGGGCGGTTCTGATTAAAATATACTAGACATGGTAATGAACACAATATATAATTAAAAAGAGAATTTGATTACTGTATAAATATTTTGAGGTGAGATTTTTGAATTATAAACTTATAGCAGTAGATCTGGATGATTCACTGCTAGGTACGGATTTGGAGATTAGTAACAGAAATAAAGAAGCTTTGATAAAGGCAATGGAAAAAGGGGTTTTAGTTACAATTGCTACGGGCAGAATGTTTATTTCTGCCCTAAGATATGCACATCAACTGGGACTGGACGTTCCTATAATAACGTATCAGGGCGGATTGATAAAAAACGCATTCTCGAAAGATGTATTGTATAACAAAACTCTACCCATGGATATTTGCCGGAGAATAATCCATATATGCAAAGAGAAATCCTTACACCTGCAAATTTATATCGGGGATGAGTACTACTTTGAAGAGGACAATAAGTACAGCAATATGTACTATGAAAATATAGGGGTCAAAGGACAGGCAGTAGGACCTTTGGATAAGTTCTCCTTTGATCCACCAAACAAACTCTTAATCATTGATGAACCAGATATAATTGGAAAACTGAGGAATGAGTTTGCCAAAATTTTTGATAATCAGATTGAAGTTACTACATCCAAGCCGGAATATTTAGAATTTACCCATAAAGATGCCACCAAAGGTAAGGCTTTAGAATATCTGGCAAACCTAAAAGGTATTAATAGAGAAAATGTAATTGCAATAGGAGATAGCTATAACGACATATCTATGTTACAATACGCTGGATTGGGTGTAGCTATGGGAAACTCCCCTGAATACGTGAAATCTCATGCCGATTATATAACAGGTATAAATGATGAGGATGGGGTTGCTCAGGCGATTGATAAGTTTGTACTAGAGAGGAGCTGATGTACTTGACAACCATACCTATAGAAAATATTGTCAAGGAACTGGATCTAGAGGTTATACACTCTTGTGATTCACAGAATATTGATATTGTTACTAGTGATGTTAATAGACCTGGATTGCAGTTTGCTGGATTTTTTGATTATTTTGCCTCAGAAAGAATCCAGGTGTTAGGTAAAGTGGAGATGACTTACCTGGAAACTATGGATCCCGATGTTAGACAGCAGCAACTGGAAAAATTCTTTCAGTATGATTTCCCTTGCCTTATAATTACAAGAGGTATGGATATTCCTGATTATATATTTGAACTTTCCAGGAAGTATAACAGGGCACTGTTAAGATCCAGTATATCAACTAGCAACTTAACCCAAAAACTTATCAATTATTTAAGTTCAGCATTAGCTCCTAAAATAACTCGCCATGGTGTATTGGTTGATGTATATGGTGCAGGAGTATTTATAATGGGGGAAAGCGGGATTGGCAAGAGCGAAACCGCACTAGAGTTAATCAAACGAGGTCATCGCCTAGTGGCAGATGATGCCGTGGAGATAAAAAAGGTTACTGATAATAGGCTAATAGGTGAAGCCCCAGAGGTAATTAGGCATTTTATGGAAATAAGAGGTATAGGTATAATTGATATAAAAGCCATGTATGGTGTAGGTGCAGTAATAAACAACAAGCCCCTGGATATTGTTATATATCTGGAATTCTGGGATGATAGTAAAGAATATGACAGATTGGGACTGACCGAGGAATATACAGAGATCCTGGGTGTTAGACTACCAAAAATAGTAGTACCGGTTAGGCCCGGTAGAAACTTAGCTATTATAGTAGAGGTGGCTGCACGTAATTGGAGGCTCAAACGCATGGGTTACAATGCAGCTCAGGAACTGGACAATCGCTTAAACGCCCTTATTCAAATGAACAAGGGATTATAAAATTTATTATTTACAACTATTAAGGGAGGATGGAAAATGTACATAGGAGTAGATATAGGTGGGACAAATATAGCAGTAGGTTTAGTAGACGAAGAAGGAAAAATTATTCACAAAGGGGGAGTGCCAACAGGCGTGGGCCGTCCTTTTGAAGAGATAATGAAGGATATAGCTGATCTAATAAAGCGAGTTATTGAGGAATCAGACTATAAAGAAGAGGATGTAAAAGCAATTGGTATAGGTTCCCCGGGTTTACCTGATGATGAAAAGGGTACTATTGTATTTGCTAACAACCTCCATTGGCATAATGTTCCTGTAAGAGCGGAGCTTGAAAAGTATTTCGATTTACCAATACGAATAGAAAACGATGGAAATACCGCTGGACTTGCTGAAGCAGTAGCAGGTGCCTGCAAAGGAGTGGAAAACTCTATAACCCTAACCCTGGGAACAGGTATTGGTGCCGGTATTGTAATCAATGGAAAGCCATACAGCGGAACCCATTCTATAGGTGCTGAGCTGGGACATATGATTGTTCAGGTGGATAATGGAATTCCATGTACATGTGGAAACAGTGGATGCTGGGAAAGGTATGCATCTGCCACAGCACTTATCAGGGAAGGGAAAAAAGCAGCCCAAGACAATCCTGATTCTCTAATATATAAGTCTGTAGATGGAGATCTGGATAAAATAACTGCCAAGACTGTTATTGATGCAGCTAAAGAAGGAGATGCTACCGCACTTGAACTCTTTGACAAATATGTTTACTATTTGGCAATGGGTATTATTACTATAATTAACTCCTTTGATCCTGCTATTATTGCAATTGGTGGAGGAGTAGCTAAGGCGGGAGATTTCTTAATGGACGCCTTAAAGAAGAAGGTAGCAGAACACATATTCTATAAAGATGTTCCTTATGCACAAATAACCAGAGCAGTACTGGGTAACGATGCAGGTATAATAGGCGCTGCTATGTTAGGTAGATTATAATAGAATTATGTAATACCCTAAAAAGGGGGACCATATAAATGGAGTAAAGGGTTTTATCTTGCCTATTAGGAGGAGTAACCGTGAAGAAAGGCATAAAACCATTTACTCTTTTTCTTTTTCTTTTTGTTGTGATATATTTGGTGATAGGTACAAAAATCTTTCTAGTAAATACTAATAAAGATGAACAAAGGTATAATGAAGAAGAGTTTTTTTCAGAATGGACAGGTGTAATAACCTTATGGGATATACCTTATATTGAAACCGGTACTGTATCCAATTCCAGTTGGCTAAATGCAAGAATAGAAAAATTTGAAAGGGAAAACCCCGGAGTCTTTATTGATGTTAAGAGGCTTACTCCGCAAAGAGCACAAATGTATTTTTTAGGCAATATAGATAAGGATATCTTGCCAGATATTATTTCCATCCCCCTATATGAAGATTTTGTACCCTCTTATTTATATGAAGATCTAAGGCCTTATTTTCAAGATGAAGAATTGAATAGGATAGCACCTCTGGCACTAAAGCCTGCTATGAGGGATAAAATAATGCAAGGCGTGCCAGTTATGATAGGAACTTATGCACTGTTTTTTAATTATGATATGCTGCAGGAACAGGGAATGACCATTGAGGATAATGAGATAGACTTAACTACCCTAGACAGGATTGTTCGAAATCTTTCTTATGTAAAAGAGGAAAATAGAAAAGAAGTTCATTATTACGGATTTGGCAGCTATAACTCCACTTATTCAAAACCCATTGCTAGCATGATTTATAATCAAAGTGGAAAAATACAAGACGATTATGGATATAAATATATATATAGCTGGATAAATGGTGAAAACCTAGTTCCAGAAGATATAGGCAGCATTGATAGCAGCAGAGCAATGAGCATGTTTGTGGATGAGGCAAGAATTGGGGTTTTTCTAGGCAATACTAAAGTTTTGTATAAGATAAAGGAATCCCAAAAACAGGGGAAGGGGTTTGAGACAGGGATATCCTGTTTACCAATGGAAGGAAAGGATGGATTATTTCAAGATCAGATTGCCATTTATGGTCTGATAAAAAAAGACCATGAAATAAAAAGGCACTATAGTATTGCTTTTCTAAAATCTCTTCTGTCGGAAGAGGCACAAAGGGAATTAAAGAAAATAGGCATGTTTTCTATAATTGGAGGTATAGACTATATTTACGAAGATGATCCTGAAATGCATATACTGGAACGGAATTTAACAAGATTCAAATACAGTCCTGCTGATGAAGATTGGCAAGTTTATAAAAATGAGATAATGGATATATTTAAGGCAAAGGCTGACAGCTCTTCAGATATATTAGAATAGCTATTGAAGGAATACAGGAATTAATGTAAACTAATAAAAGTGGAATGGAATAGTTATAAACTGTTCTTTAGCAGGGAGTGTAAAAAAATGGAGAATATATATATAAAGTTAAGTGAATATATACCATCTGAACGTATTTTGAAAGACGAACCTATGAAGAAGCATACTTCTTTCAGAATTGGTGGACCAGCTGATATTATGGTTCTGCCAGCTAATGAGGAGGAGATTATTCATACCCTAAAGGTATGTAAAGATACATCAGTTCCTATTTTTATTATGGGTAATGGTTCAAACCTGTTGGTAAGGGATAAGGGAATAAGAGGAGTGGTGCTGAAAATATCTGAAAATTATAGTAATATAGATATTGGTGGAAAGACGATTAAGGCACAGTCAGGTGTACTACTGTCAACCTTATCCAGAGCTGCAGTTAGACACAGTCTAAAAGGGCTGGAGTTTGCAAGTGGAATACCTGGAACCTTAGGCGGCGCTATTACCATGAATGCAGGTGCCTATGGAGGAGAAATGAAGGATGTGGTTGTTTCAGTTAGATGTATAGACAGCAATGGTAAAATTCATATTCTGGATGAGGAGGAAATGAATTTTGGATATAGAACTAGCTGTATACAGACCACTGATTTGATTGTTTCAGAGGTAGATATGGTGCTTGAGTATGGAGATCAGCAAGAGTCTTTGGATTTAATGGCAGACCTTGCTAGGAGGAGAAGAGAAAAGCAACCCCTTGCCTACCCCAGTGCCGGAAGTACTTTTAAACGGCCAGTTGGCTATTATGCAGGAAAGCTAATCCAGGATTGTGGTCTTAAAGGCCTTAGGATAGGGGATGCTCAAATCTCAGATCTTCATGCTGGATTTATCATCAATTTAGGTAATGCCACTGCACAGAATGTCATTGACCTTATTAAAAAGGTTCAGGATATTATTTATGACAAGTACGGAGTGGAGATGGTGCCGGAGGTAAGGATTGTAGGAGAGGAATAATGTATAATATTACAGCAGATTACCATACTCATACTCGCTTTAGTCATGGTAAAGGATCTATAGAAGACAATGTTTTGGCTGCTCGCAAAAAGGGTTTAAAAAAAATTGCCATAACTGACCATGGTTTTGCACATATAGGCTTTGGTATTAGATTCAAAGATGTAGATAGAATGCGACAAGAGGTACAAAGGCTAGAGGATAAATATACCGATATAGAAATATTATTGGGTGTTGAAGCAAATCTCATAGGTTTGGATGGGACCATTGACATACCGGAAGAGTATATAGATAAGTTTGATATTATACTCATGGGATTTCATAAAGGAGCTGTGCCAAAATCCTTTAAGGAGGCTATAAAGTTGTATGCAGGTAACTTTTTATCAGGCATATTGCCCATGGATAAAAAAAATATAAGATTGCAAAATACCCAGGCTATGATCAGGGCAATAGAAAGGTATCCTATTAAAATTATTACCCATCCAGGTGCAAAGATTGATATTGATACCAGGCTGCTGGCCCAACATGCTGCAAAAAGAGGTGTTGCCTTGGAAATTAATGCTAGCCATGGATTTATGACTACTGAATATGTTAAAATAGCTCTAAGAGAAGGAGTTAGTTTTGTTATAAATAGTGATGCTCACCATCCGTCTAAAGTGGGAGACTTTGCAAAGGGCATAGAAATCGCTTCTGCAGCAGGCTTAAATCCAGACCGAATAATCAATGCAAGTCATGCCTAGTTAACATAGGAAGAAGGTGCATTTATGAGATTTTTAATTGTAACGGGGTTATCAGGAGCGGGAAAAACTATGGCTATCCGCTACTTGGAGGATATGGGGTTTTTCTGTGTTGATAATTTGCCACCCAAGCTGATCCTTCGGTTTGTAGAGTTGTGTCAGGAATCTGAAGGCAGTATAGACAAAGTGGCTATTGTGGTCGATATTCGTGGACGGGGCTTTTTTGATGATCTTTTGGGATGTCTATGTGAAATGAAAAATGAAGGCTATACCTACGAAGTACTCTTTTTAGAGGCATCAGACAGTGTCTTAATAAAAAGGTATAAGGAAAGTCGCCGCGCACACCCTCTGGTAAAGGAAGGAAGGATTATTTCCGGTATACAAAAAGAGAGGCAGCGGTTAGAGAGAATAAGGGAAATATCAGACTATATCATTGATACTAGCGACCTTTACCCCAAGCAGTTAAAGGAGCATTTAGTAGAACTGTTTCATGAAAATGAAAATGAGGAAGGATTATTAGTTTCTATTATTTCCTTTGGATTTAAACATGGTATTCTTTTAGATGCAGATCTGGTTTTTGATGTAAGATTCCTACCCAACCCCTTTTATATTGACGAGCTAAAAATCCACACGGGGCAAAAGCCTGAAGTAAGGGATTATGTTTTTCAATTCCCTGAAACAAAGGAATTTATGGATAAGTTAGTGGACATGCTGGTCTTTTTAATACCTCATTATATAAAAGAAGGAAAATTACAGTTAGTGGTAGGGATTGGATGTACTGGAGGTATGCATAGGTCGGTAGCTATAGGAGATGCATTATATGAGGCTCTGCAGGATAAAGGATATCGTGTTACCATTGAGCATAGAGATATTGCTGATGGCTAAGAAGAATCAGTGTAAAAATCTGCATTAAAAAGGAGTGGTGCACATGTCCTTTTCATCCAGAGCTAAAAACGAACTATGCCATATACCTGTTCAAAAATCCTGTTGTAATCTGGCTGAATTGGCTGCATTGATCCAAATATGTGGAACTATCCATCTAGGTGGGAGAAAAAGGGTTAGCTTACGTGTTAGTACAGAGAATGCAGCAATAGCCAGGCGAATTTTCTTACTGCTTAAAAGCCAATATAATGTACAGACAGAAGTAATGGTTAGAAAAAACCAGCGCCTAAGAAAGAATAATAATTATTACCTGGTTTTATCAAATGAACAACAAGTGAAACAAATATTAGCAGATACAGGCATCTTGAAAAGACAAGAGGAAAGAGGCTTTGGTATAAACCGTGCCATAGATAGCAAACTGGTCAGGAAACGATGCTGTAAAAGAGCATATATAAGAGGTGCTTTTCTAGGGGGAGGATCAGTAAGTGATCCGGAAAAAATTTATCATTTGGAGATTGTAACACATAGTGAGTCCTATGCTAACAGCTTGTGTAATCTTATCAATGAATTTGGTCTAAATGCCAAAACCATTGAGAGAAAGAATAATTTTGTAGTATATCTTAAGGAAGGTGACCAAATAGTAAATCTGTTAAATATTATAGGGGCACATTCGGCTTTGTTGGATTTAGAGAATATTAGAATATATAAGGATATGCGCAATAATATAAATAGAATAGTTAACTGTGAAACGGCTAACCTAAGCAAGACCATAAATGCTGCAGTCAGGCAGATAGAGAATATCCGGTATCTAGAATCTAATTATGGCCTAGCAAAATTATCTCCATCTCTTAGGGAGATAGCGGAGCTTAGGCTTAAAAATCCTGATGCTAGCTTAAGAGAACTAGGCGAGATGCTGGAGCCACCTATTGGTAAATCGGGAGTTAATCATCGACTAAGGAAGCTGGATAAAATAGCGGAAGATTTAAAAAATAAAGGGGGAGAAGGAGTTGTTAAGTAAAAATTTTAAAATAATGCATGAGGACGGGCTTACTGCCAGACCTGCAGCCTTGTTTGTACAAGTTTCCAGCAAGTTTAATTCTAGAATTTGGGTAGAGGTAGATTCAAAGAAGGTTAATGCAAAAAGTATTATGGGTATAATTTCTCTTGGTATTGGACAAGATGATGAGATTACCATTACTGCAGAGGGTAATGACCAGGCAGAGGCAATGGATGCATTAACAAAACTAATAGATTCCAATTTTACTTGTGTTCCTGTTACAGACAAAGATTGATTTTAAAAGCGACTTTTAAAGTTGCTTTTTTGTTGCCTTATTTTATTTGTGTAATTGTACCTTTATACAGAAGATGATAAAATATTATTAAATACTTTAATGTGTATAATAAGGAGCAAAGGATAAAGAGGTGAAATAATTGGCGAATTTTGTCCATCTCCATACCCATACAGAGTACAGCTTATTAGATGGTGCTGGTCGGATTACAGACCTTTTGGACAGATGCAAAGAGCTGGGAATGGATAGCCTGGCTATTACAGATCACGGTGTTATGTATGGAGTAGTGGATTTTTATAAAGAAGCAAAGGCTAGGAGGATAAAGCCAATAATTGGTTGTGAGGTCTATATAGCTCCTCGTTCTATGAGCGATAAGCAGTCTCATGCTGATAGCAATTACGCTCATCTAGTCCTTCTTGCCAAAGACCAGGATGGATATAAAAATCTGGTAAAGCTAGTGTCTATGGGATTTATAGAGGGTTTTTATTATAGGCCAAGAATAGATTATCAAACACTCGCCAGATACAGCCAGGGTTTAATTGGGCTAAGCGGATGTTTGGCAGGGGATATTCCCAGAATGCTATTATCGGGACAGAAAAAAGCTGCAAGGGATTTGGCTTTAAGATTAGATAAAATTTTAGGCAGGGGTAATTTTTATCTTGAATTACAGTATCACGGATTAGAAGAACAGTTAAGACTAAATGAGATGATTGCAGAATTAAGCCGTGATACGGGAATTCCTCTGGTTGCCAGCAATGATGTTCATTATGTCAAACCCGAAGATGCTCAGGTCCATGATGTACTGCTCTGTATTCAAACCGGCAAAACTATAGAGGATGAGGATAGAATGAGTTTTGATTCTCAGGAATTCTATCTCAAATCCCCTGAGGAGATGCAGGCTTTGTTTGCCTCTTATCCAGAAGCCATAGAGAATACGGTGAAAATTGCTGAGCAATGCAATATAACCTTTGATTTTGGCACCATACACTTGCCTAAGTATGAGGTTCCCGAAGGCTATACACCATCCCAGTATTTAAGGCATCTATGCAGGCAGGGTGTAGAAAAAAAGTATTCCGAAATTACAGACGAGGTAAAAGAGCGTCTGAAATACGAACTTGATACTATAGAAAAAATGGGGTATGTAGACTACTTCCTTATAGTATGGGATTTTATAAAGTTTGCTCGAGATAATGATATTATGGTAGGCCCAGGACGAGGAAGTGCAGCGGGAAGTTTGGTCGCCTATGCCCTGGATATAACACAGATTGACCCTTTAAAATATAACCTGTTATTCGAGAGATTTCTTAACCCCGACAGAATCAGTATGCCCGATATAGATATTGACTTTTGCTTTGAACGCAGGCAAGAGGTAATAGACTATGTAGTACAAAAGTATGGTTCGGACCGGGTTGCACAAATTATCACTTTTGGAACCATG
Organism: Clostridiales bacterium; assembly: GCA_012735575.1. Classification (GTDB taxonomy): domain Bacteria; phylum Bacillota; class Clostridia; order Caldicoprobacterales; family UBA3941; genus JAAYGY01. The sequence goes on along the minus strand of JAAYGY010000017.1, from coordinate 7,385 downwards.
GCTGCTAGAGCAGTAATACGGGATGTAGGTAGGGCACTTAATTTACCATATGCTGATGTAGATAGAATAGCCAAAGCAATACCCATGGAACTTGGAATGACAATAGATCGCGCATTGGAGGTTAATGAGGAGCTAAGAGAGCAGTATAATAGTGATCCCACTATAAGAAACTTAATTGATACATCAAGAAGTTTAGAAGGCCTGCCCAGGCATGCTTCTACCCATGCTGCTGGCGTAGTCATTTCCAAGGATCCTATAACCGAACATGTACCTTTACAAAAAAATGATGATATAATTACCACCCAGTTCTCAATGGGAATTTTGGAGGACCTGGGCCTCTTAAAAATGGATTTTCTGGGTTTGCGAACTCTAACAGTGATAAGAGATACCATAGATCTTGTTAAAAAGAATAAGGGCATAGATATAGATATTAGTAACATATCTTTAGAAGAACCTGGAGTATATAAAATGCTCAGCCAGGCAGATACCGATGGAGTATTTCAACTGGAAAGCGCAGGGATGAGAGCATTTTTGAAAGAGTTAAAACCTAGCCATTTTGAAGATATTATAGCTGGTATATCATTATATCGTCCGGGACCAATGGATCAGATTCCGCGGTACCTTGACAACAAGAATCATCCAGAGTCCATTGTGTATACTGCTCCTTGCTTAGAAGATATTCTTGAGGTGACCTACGGATGTATGGTTTATCAAGAGCAGGTTATGCAGATAGTAAGGGATCTTGCCGGCTATTCCTTGGGAAGATCTGACCTGGTCAGAAGAGCCATGGCTAAAAAAGATACAAAGATAATGGAAGAAGAACGGCAAAACTTTATATATGGTATTGAAGATGAAGAGGGAAATGTTATAATTCCCGGGGCCCTTAGAAATGGTATAGATGAAGTGCAAGCCAATAAAATATTTGATGAAATGATGGAGTTTGCTAAATATGCCTTTAATAAATCCCATGCTGCTGCATATGCATTGATTGCTTATCAAACAGCATGGCTAAAATATCATTATCCTGTAGAGTTTATGGCGGCATTAATGACCAGTGTTATGGGTAACAGTAGCAAAGTAGCTGGCTATATTCAGTATTGCAGGAAAAGGGGTATAGAAGTTTTGCCCCCTGATGTAAATCAAAGTTATGCTAATTTTTCTGTTGTTGGAGATAAAATTCGATTTGGTCTGGCTGCTGTAAAAAATGTTGGCTTGTCTGCAATTGATAGGATTATAAAGGCGCGAGAGGAAAAAGGCGAATTTGTAAGTCTCCTGGATTTTTGCCAAAAAGTGGATGGCGAAGGCATTAATAAGCGATTATTAGAAAGTCTGATAAAATGTGGTGCCTTTGACTCTTTTGGTGCATACAGATCTCAGCTCATGGCAGTATATGAAAAAGTTTTAGAGGGAGTTGTTCAGGACCGCAGAAAAAACCTTGCTGGCCAGATATCCTTATTTGACCAGGCTGTAATACAACAAGATCAACCTATGGATTTCGAGATTTTACCAGATATTAAAGAATTTCCACAAAAGATTTTACTTAGCATGGAGAAAGAGACTGTAGGAGTTTATATTAGTGGACATCCTTTAATGGAGTATAAGGATATTCTGGAAAATTTAACAAGTACATTAGATATTCATCAAAGTGCCTCAGAAGATGAAGCTATGCTAGGCGCCAATGTGCTAATGGATGGAGCAAGGGTTAGAGTTGGGGGTATTATTGTAGAACATAAGCGTAAGAGCACCAAAAACAATAATCTGATGGCCTTTATTACCTTGGAAGATCTATATGGAACTATCGAGATAATAGTGTTTCCAGCAGTATATAAGAAGTATCATAAACTGTTGGATAATGATAGTACAGTTATCATCGAGGGGAAACTAAGCCTGAGGGAAGATGAAGAGCCAAAAATTTTATGCGATCAGATTGTCCCCCTCACTTCATCTGTAAATAGAAAACTTTATCTAAAAATAGCGAAGGATAAAAGAATTGATATAAGCCAGCAAATAAGCCCCATATTGAGGAAATATAAAGGTAATATTCCGGTTATTTTATATATAGAAGCTTCAGGTATGAAGAGCTTGGCTAACCGGGAGCTATGGATACGACAGGATAGGCAGTTAATAGAAGAACTTTCTGACGTATTAGGCGAGGAATGTGTTAGGCTGGTGTAAATTTTGTTTATAACAGTAGCATATAGACAAGCATATATGTTATAATATGATGGCGAAATATGGCTAAGTGGCTTATATTATTTTGGTTTTTGGGATTTCTAGTTATTTAGGAGGTTATTGGGATGGATCAGATTTATAATGATTATATTTGTATACTTGCTCAGGAGGATGGAGTTAGTATTATAGGTCTAACTAGAGGGAAGGATACCAAGTTTCACCATACCGAAAAACTTGATAAAGGTGAAGTTATGATTGCCCAGTTTACAGAGAATACCTCTGCTATAAAGGTAAGGGGTAAAGCTGTTATTTATACCAAACACGGTGAGATTAGAACTGGATAACCAAACTTTATAAGCCGCTGCTGTACTAATGAAGAACGGGATATAGATATACATTTATAGGAGGTTGTTAATGATGAAAACAATTGGAGTTCTGACAAGTGGAGGAGACGCACCAGGGATGAATGCTGCCATCCGTGCAGTAGTACGAACAGCAATATACAATGATATGAAAGTTATAGGAATTCGCAGAGGATACAACGGACTAATATACGGAGATCTTCGCGAGATGAATATCGCTTCAGTTGGCGATATAATTCATAGAGGTGGAACAATACTGCACACTGATCGTTCTGACGAGTTTAAGACACCAGAAGGCATGAAAAAGGCACGCAACATTATTGAAATTTTTGGGATTGAAGGAGTAGTAGTATTAGGCGGTGACGGTTCATTTAGAGGTGCGTTAGATTTGAGCCGTATGGGGGTACCAACCATAGGAATTCCATGTACTATAGATAATGATATTAATTGTACAGACTATACCATTGGCTTTGATACTGCTACCAACACTGTTGTGGATGCCATAAATAAAATTAGGGACACTGTAACCTCTCACCAAAGAGCAAACGTTATTGAGGTCATGGGAAGAGGCAGAGGTGACATAGCCCTTTATACCGGTGTAGCTGGTGGCGCAGAGCATATTATTATGCCTGAAGTTCCCTTTGATATAAATGATCTATGTAAACGGCTTATCCAAGGCAAGGATAGAGGCAAACGCTCTCATATAATCATGCTGGCAGAAAGCATGTTTGATGTTAATGAACTATGTAAAGAGATTGAAGAAAAAACAGGAATTGAAACCAGAGCCACTGTTTTAGGTCACATACAAAGAGGCGGAAGTCCTACTGTTGCTGATAGAATTCTAGCAAGTAGAATGGGTTATCATGCTGTGCAGCTGTTAAAAGAAGGAATTGGCAATAGGATAGTATGCATAAGGAACAACCAAATAGTGGACTGCGATATTGAAGAAGGTCTAGCAATGCAAAAGGGTTTTGATGAAGAACTGTATGAAATGTCGAAGGTATTGTCAATATAAGTGGAGGCTAAAATGAGGAAAACCAAGATTATTTGCACTTTAGGACCCGCCAGTGAAGATCCTAAGATACTGAGATGTCTGTTAGAGAATGGGGCCAACGTTATTCGTTTAAATTTTTCCCATGGAAACCATGAAGAGCATGGCAGGCGAATCGCTTTAATTAAAGAAATTAGAGAGGTACTGGATCTTCCGGTGGCCATTTTGTTAGATACCAAAGGCCCTGAAATACGTATAGGTAAGTTTAAAACGGAAAATGTTCAACTTACTGAAGGGCAAAGATTTGTTTTGACTACAGAGGATATTTTAGGCGATGAAACTAAGGTTTCAGTACTTTTTAAAGGAATAACCAAAGATGTCCACAAGGGTGCTACAATTCTATTGGATGACGGATTGGTGGAATTGTTAGTAGAAGGTATTACTGAAAATGAAGTACACTGTAAAGTCATCAATGGTGGTTCCTTGGGAAGTGGCAAGGGGGTAAATATTCCTGGAATCTCTACAAGTTTGCCTGCTATTACACCCAAGGATATTGAGGATATTAAATTTGGTATTGAGCAAGGGGTAGATTATATAGCAGCGTCCTTCGTTAGAAAACCTTCCGATGTTTTGGCAATTCGAGAGGTATTAGAAGAGAACAAGGGAAGCGATATCAAGGTTATAGCAAAGATAGAAAATCAGGAAGGTTTAGAAAATATTGATGATATAATCAAGGTTTCTGATGGCATTATGATTGCCAGAGGGGATCTAGGCGTTGAGATTCCAGCCGAAGAGGTACCAGTTGCCCAAAAGAGCATTATTAAGAAATGCATAGAAGTAAGCAAACCAGTTATCATTGCAACACAGATGCTGGACTCTATGATTAGAAATCCCAGACCTACACGGGCAGAGACTAGTGATGTTGCTAATGCTATATACGACGGTACAGATGCCATAATGCTTTCAGGTGAAACAGCTATTGGAAAGTATCCAGTAGATGCCTTGAGAATTATGGCTAGGATAGCAGAGCGTGTAGAGAATAGCATTGATTACATAGCCGCTTTTGAGAAGCGGATAGTGGGTCAGGAAGCAACGGTTACTAACTCCATCAGCCATGCAACTTGCGCCATTGCTCATGATCTAAATGCTAAGGCAATTATTACAGCCACGAGGACGGGACATACTGCCAGAATGGTATCTAAATACCGTCCTGCTTCTGAAATTATTGCAACCACAACCAGTGATTCTACCTATAGAGAACTGTCACTGGTTTGGGGTGTACAACCCTATATTTCGCCAGATATGGATAATACCGATGAAATGATTGAGAAATCTGTGGAGATCGCCACACAAGCCGGAATAGTGGAGCCAGGGGATGTTGTAGTAATAACAGCAGGAGTTCCAGTAGGAATAAGCGGATTAACCAATCTAATAAAGGTAAACGTAATAGGGGATATTTTAGCAAAAGGTACGGGCATCGGAACTCGTTCTGCATATGGCAGGGTTTGTGTTATAAATAATGTTATGGATGCTAGGGAGAAATTTCAAGAAGGGGATATTATAGTTACCAAATCAACAGATAATTCCCTGTTGCCGTTTATAAAGAAGGCAACCGCCATTATTACAGAGGAGGGCGGGGTAACATCTCATGCTGCTATAGTAGGCCTTTCCTTAGAGATACCGACTATTGTTGGTGCTCAGGAGATTACTGAGATGCTCTATGACGGAATGGATGTTACTGTTGATCCTGTTAAAGGCTTTGTTTATAACGGTAAATCCAAGGTTGTTTAGGAGATGATTATGCTGTGACAGTGGATACGAAAATACGAGTCCGGTATAAAGAAACGGATCAGATGGGAATAGTTCATCACTCCAACTATTATGTTTGGTTTGAAGTGGCCAGAACTGAATACTTGAGACACCAAGGTATTAGCTATAGGGAATTAGAAGAAAGGGGAGTAATGCTCCCATTAACAGAAACTCATTGTAAATACTTGCAAGGTGCCAAGTATGATGATGCGGTTACTATAAGAACATCTATGACTGGGTTCTCTGGAGCCCGCATTACTATGGAGTATGATGTGATCCGGGAGAAGGATAATTGTCTATTGGCCAAGGGAAAAACTGTCCATGCAATAACCAATAAAGACTTAAAACCCATAAATATTCGCAGGATAGATCCTGCACTATATGAATTATTTATGAAATGTGTAAATAATGAATAAACGAAATGTAATTTATATTGAACTAATAATTTTATAAGTATATACAGAAAATAGCCAGGGAGAAAGTACTCCTTCGCTATTTTTCTTTTCATTTTACCGAAATAATGTTGCAGTTTAAACATGGAATTTTAGGAGGAAATATTTTGCAAAAAGTGCCAGTTATCAAAAACCAAGAATATGAATTAGGTATAGACAACCTGGGAATGAATGGTGAAGGTATAGGTAGGATAGAAGGATTTACCATGTTTGTACCCGGTGCTTTGCCCGGTGAGAAAATAAGGATTAAGGCTGTTAAAGTGGGAAAATCCTATGGTTATGGCAAATTATTGGAGGTAATAAAGCCTTCTGACCAAAGAGTTAATCCAAGGTGTGAACATGCCGGCAGATGTGGTGGATGTCAGTTGCAGCATATGTCCTATTCTTTACAGCTAGAATTTAAAAAGCAGCTGGTCAAAGATGCTATGGAAAGAATCGGGGGATTAGAGAATATTTTAATACATGACACCATTGGAATGAAGAGCCCCTGGGCTTATCGCAATAAGATGCAGTTTCCAGTTGGCTCCATAAAGGGCAAGTTGGCTATAGGCTTTTACGCCCCCAGAAGTCACAATATTATCGATATGGATTCATGTATTATTCAACATAGCATCAATGATAAGATTATAAGAGTTGTACGTAAATTTATGAAAGAGTTTAATATCAAGCCTTATGACGAAATAGTTCATAAGGGGATTGTTAGGCACATAGTAAGTAGAGTAGGATTGGCAAGTGGGGAAGTTATGACTATTATTGTTACAAATGGCGAAGCTTTACCTCACGGGGACAGATTGGTTAAGCGTTTAAGAAAACAGATACCTGGAATAGTGAGTATTGTGCAAAATATCAATCCTGATAAGACAAATGTTATACTAGGAAATAGAAATATTGTGCTGTGGGGCAAGGATCATATTGTTGAATATATAGGAGATTTAAAGTTTAAGATATCTCCTCTATCCTTTTTTCAAGTAAATCCTGTTCAGACAGCAGTACTATACTATAAGGCAGTGGAGTATGCAAATTTGACTGGTTCAGAGGATATTATAGATGCATACTGCGGAATCGGCACAATTTCGCTTTTTATGGCACGAAAGGCAAAAAAGGTTTACGGTATAGAGGTCGTGCCGCAAGCCATTGAAGATGCAAAGTTTAATGTTTTAGAAAATAATCTTTATAATGCAGAGTTTATCGAAGGACAAGCTGAGGATGTATTGCCCAAACTGGTGGATGAAGGTCTAAAGGTTGATGTAGCAGTGGTGGATCCTCCAAGAAAAGGCTGTGATCCAAGACTTTTAGATGCATTAGTGCATGCACAGCCAAAAAGGATAGTGTATGTTTCCTGCAACCCTGCTACGCTGGCTAGAGATTTAAAGTATCTATCAGATAGAGGTTATAATGTACAAGAAGTTCAACCAGTAGATATGTTTCCTCAGACCGCCCACGTTGAGTGCATAGTTCAGATAAAACGTGCTGAAAGCCGCATGAAATAAGGCTTTGCGGGGATTTAAAGAGTGGGTTTTAAAGGGTAAAAAACGATGATAATTTAATACTTAATAATAAAACCTCTAGCGAGTAGCTATTTCTGGATAAAATCAATCT